>CAKVFO010000022.1 GCA_934746785.1 uncultured Clostridium sp.
TTCTTAATGTCTGTACTAAAATCACTAATTCTTTAAACTCAAAAGCTGGAGCTTTAAATTCATCAGATACCACTTCCACATCACATGGTGATTTTCCTATTAATGATAGATTATCTATAATAAATTGTTCTATTTCTTCACAAACTGGAAAATAACAAACATTTTCCTTTACTAAAAGATCTCCAATTTTTTCTCTCTTTATTCCCAAAGACAACAACGCACCTAAATAATCTCTATGAGTTAAATTACTGAACTTTGATTTATTAGTCACCTTAATAATTTTATAAGGAAATGAACATTCATATATATTATTAAAAGAAATCATTCTTCGTTCAGCTTCATCAAAAAAGCCATCCGAAGTTATAGGAAAAAATCTTTCCTTCATTTTATCCTCAAAAAATCTCCAAATATTTGGAGGATAAAAATGATTTCCAAAGAGAGGAATATCCCTCTCTTTGGACAAACTATACTTTTCATATAAATTAATAATTTCTGCTTTATCTTGTTCCCCAAAGAACTTTAATATATCAAGTTTATTCATAACATATTAAAATAGTATAAACACCACTTTTTGAATTATACCCAATGTTATAATTGCTAATATTGGTGATATATCTATTGGTGTATCTCCCAAAAATTTATATTGAAGTCTTCTAAAAGGTTCTAATATAGGAGCTGTAATACTTCTAATTATATTCATCACTTCACTGTCACCTCTAACTATCCAGGATAATATACACTCAATAATTATTAATAACTCAATTATATTTATAAGTGATGAAATTGCTCTTGGAATTAATCCCATAATACCTTTTACTTACTCCAGTTAAACATTGCTTTAGAGCTTAATTCACTTTTTAATTCATTACTAACTTCAACATTAGAAGGAGCTAAAAGATATACTCCTCTTTCAATTTCTTGTAATTCTCCCCCTAAAGCATAGCAAGAACCACTAATAAAATCTAATAATCTTTGGGCAATTCTATTTTCTAATGCTGTAGTATTTACTACAACTATTCTTCTTGATTTTAAAGCATCACTTATTTCAGTAGCCTCTTCATATGCTAAAGGCTTTACTACTGTTACTTTTGGTGCTGCAGCACTATGAATATTAACTACCTTTCCTGTTTTTTTATTTCCTTGTATTACAGGTTCAATCCCTATTTCTTCCTCTTCTTCTTGGTTTTCTACATCATCATATTCATCATACTCATCGTAATCTTCATATTCTCCAAATCCTAAAAATGATTTAACCTTTGTCATTACATTACTCATTACTTGTTCCTCCTAAATTATAAATTCTCTTTCCAAATATGCCTTCACCAATTCTAACCAAAGTTGATCCTTCTTCAATAGCAATCTTATAATCATGTGTCATTCCCATTGAAAGAATCTCCATAGTTATATTTTTAAATTTTCTAACTTTTAAATCATCAAAAATTTTCTTTGTTTCCTTAAAGTACTTACGATTTTCTTCATCATTACCTTTTGGAATTATAACCATGATACCTTTAGCCTTAACATATTTACATTTTTCAATCTCTACAATAAGTGCTTCAAGATCTTCAATAAATACCCCACTTTTACTTTCTTCCCTACCTATATTAATTTGAATTAATACATTTGCAGTTTCATTACTTTTCCCAAATTCATTTTCAATTTTTTGTAATAATTTAATACTTGAAAGTGAATGAATCAAATCAACCTTACCAACAATATATTTTACCTTATTAGTTTGTAATTTACCTATTAAATGCCAGTGTACA
Source organism: uncultured Clostridium sp. (assembly GCA_934746785.1). Lineage (GTDB taxonomy): Bacteria > Bacillota > Clostridia > Clostridiales > Clostridiaceae > Clostridium. Next base: position 1,767 of record CAKVFO010000022.1, read on the forward strand.
TCATCATGAAAGCTTTCTTGTTTCTTCAACATTTCCTGTACTTTGTTCTCTCCAAAGTCTCTCATTCCTGCTTGATATGCTTCTTCTAAAGATTCAAGCGGTTTAGTTTTAGACACTGCTAAAAGTTTAACTGACTTTGGTATTTCTTTTTTTAAAACTTCTATATTCTTACTTATACTCATATATTTTGCCCCCTTTGGGTAAGTAACCTAGTTATTATATTCTGCATAAACCTCAAATTTCCTTCATAAATAAAAGTAATTTTAATATTTAATACCTACTTTTTTATATATTCTTTTGCATATTTCATTTCTTGAGCATTAGCTGCTTTCATAACAATGTTATCTTTTAATTCTAACTGTACAGAAAGCCCTCTAATCTCTAGTCTTCTCAAACAACTTCCATCTTCTAAAAGCATTGTTTTCATAGATTCAGCATCTCCAATAGCATAAATATTAAATGGAGCAGCTACCATATCACCATCTTCAAATTCTAAAAAGGCATATTTACAAGTAAGTGCAGATAATGGAGAAATTCTATGTTCATTAATTGAAATAGCTTCTGCACCTACAGATTTTAATTCATTTAATATTGAAAACATATCAGAGTCATGAAGAGTCTTATTTTTCAAATCTCGTTCTGAATCTACTTTATTATTAAATACACCATCATTAATAATAATTACAATTCCTTCTCCTGAAACTTCATCCATTCCTGTAATCATACCATACTTAGACAATTCATATTTCATATCTGCTAATACGTCTGCATTATTCTGTCCTTCATTTGTATACTTTGTAATCTTCTCTTGATACTCACTATTATCTGACTTAAGACTTCCTATTTCCTTAAGCAGTTTATTTTTAGTTTCAATAGCTTTTTGATATTCCTTTGTATTTAATCTTAATGAATCATTAAATCCTTCAAAATTAAAATTTCCTGTTATCAAAAAGCCTAGCGCTACAGTAGAAATGAAAATCACAGCCTTAGCTTTTATATTTTTCATTTAAACACCTCAGCGTTTCGATTTTGCTTTTTCAATTATTATTCTTCTAATAACAGCAAAATTATCAAATATTCTACTACCAAATACTATTACTGCTGCTATGTAAATCGGTATTCCTAGTTTATCACCAAGATAAGCTAAAAGTGCTGCTAATATTGCATTTCCAAAAAAACCTGATATAAAAATATTAGCTTGAAAGTTTTTTGATAAATTTGCTTTAAGCGCACCAAAAACCGAGTCCAAACATGCTAAAATTGCTACAGACATATATGGAGAAAATTTTTCTGGTATATTAACATCCACAATAAATCCTAATATTATGCCTAACAATAATCCTATTCCAGCTACCATACTTATCCCCCCTACTAATTTATCGGATTTATATAATCATTTTTTAGCGTTTGAGTTGTTTTATTAATCTGCAATTCATCAACTTGTTTCACTTCTACATCATAATTTGCAAGAGAACCAGTTGTCAAATTATAGTCAGATTGAAATCTCACTCCCACATTAAGTTTAGTCTTATCGCCAATAGCCTTTATTTCAATTTTTTCCTTAGGACTGACCTTTCCTGCTGAACCTATCCATAAATAGTTACTAGAAGATTTTATACCTGTTTGCGGAGTAATTCTAAAATCATTTATAGACACTGCCTCTGCTTTTGAAAACCACAATAAATTAATTATATTAATTATCTCATTTTCAGATAAATTAGTACTACTATCATTAGATGCATTAGAACTAAATATATTAGTTTTTGGAGTTATTGTTATTATAATTCCTGACCCTTCAACATCTACAAGCCCGAGCTGCATTCTAGCTGTATCTAATTGTGTTTTAATCCCTCTTTCAATTTCCCCTTCTTCAGCAGCATTTTCTTCAATTTTCTTTACTTCCTCACTAAGCTCTGCGTTAATTTTCACAAGTTGCTCTTTTTCCTTTTTTAAGCTTTCAACTTCATCTATAATATTAGAATTACTATAGTCCTCTTTCCCATTGTCATTCTTAGATAAGACTTTAAATTGATATGCTAATAAAAAACCTAATATTGCGCAAACTAATGCTACTGTTGCTTGAGACGCAGTTTTTTTCATTATACCCCTCCTATATTATTCAAAATCTGGTGAACCATTAAAATTAACCTTAATATACTTTTTAACAACACCTTTATCGTAAATAAGAGCAGCTGTTTTAATCTTATTTATTATATTCTCATCACTGCCTAAATACACTTCTATATTATTAAAATAACATTTTATATCTGACAAATCAGATATATCTATACTTGTAACTTTTACATTTTCAAATTGCTCTTTCAAAAATTCCTGTACTTTATAAATATTTTTTAAAATATCCTTTTCTCTTTCAGAATCACTAATTTTTTCTCCTATACTTTTTCCTATACAATCAATTCCTTTTATTTCAATCATATTATCACTCTTTAGTGCATCAACTTCTTCAATATACATCATTTCATCACTAATAACGTTATATTTATTTCCTTGTCTATTATAAAATAATGCTGTTTTTTCTTTAATTGTTAAAGCAAGCGTACTTGGATATGACTTTTTCATCTTTATATCTTCTATATAATAATTATCTCCAAATATATCTTTTAACTTTTTATTGGAGAGAAAAACCAAGTTGCTTCCTTTTAGACTTTCTGCTTTTTCATTTACATATTCCTCAGTAAGTAAATTTTTATTATTCAACACTACCTTTTTTATATTAAAAATATCAGTATATGTTATAACAATAACTCCACATAATATAAAAAATATTGATAATAAAATTGCTTTCTTTATTCTTCTATTTTTTCTTGCTTTTTTTATGTATTCATTATTTGTACTTACCATAATCATCCCTATCCCATATAATTTTCATAATATGCTATGAATATAATAACACTTAATCATACTAATTTCATTATAATTTTAGAAAAAGAAAGAAATAAAATTACTATTTTTAGCCTATTACTAATTTTCATATTAGAAGTCAAATAATAATCAGCCTTTCATTTCAAAAAATTTTTGAATCTATGTATATTAATAAAAAGGGACTGTATCAAAAGCATTTACCCTAAATATGTTCTCGTAAAAAAAGATAAAATAATCTGCGAAGTATAGCATTTTCATAAAGATTAGAATTTCATTTCATAAATTTCACTTGAAGTTGAAAAAATAGACAACTTATAAAGAATAACTAAGGTTTTACTGTTTGAGCACAGCGAGTTTAAAACCTTTAGCATAAAGTAAAATTAAGCAATAGAAATTATCCCCTGATCAAACTAGTCTATACGTAGCAAATTATTTTATCTTTTTTGATATCAGAACATCTTTTGAGTAAAATATATCTTTTTAATACATCCCCCTTTTATCTATATGATAAAATCACTAATTATTCAATATTTTTTTATCAATCATCACTCTTTTTCTGTCTTGATATATTTAATAATATCCCCATAGCTGCCATTGTTATAGCCAAAGATGTACCACCATAACTTATAAAAGGTAAGGGTACTCCTGTTACAGGCATTGATCCTGTAACAACTGCAATATTTATAATTGTTTGAACAGCAATTACAGATGTAATTCCAACAGCTAATAGCATTCCATAAGAATCCCTCGCATTTAACGCAACTTTTATTCCACGCCAAATAAGTATCATGAATACACTTATAATTGCCAAGCATCCAACTAAGCCTAATTCTTCACCAATTATTGAAAAAATAAAATCATTATGTGGTTCAGGCATATATAATGTTTTTTGTCTTGACTGCCCTAAGCCTAAACCTAATAACCCTCCTGCTCCTAATGCATAAAAAGATTGTATAAGTTGATATCCATCTCCTGCCGCATCCTTCCATGGATTTATGAAATTTAACATTCTTTTTCTTCTGTATTCAGGTATTAATGCAAAGGCAAATGCTGCTGAAACTAATGTTGGCATTACATATCCAAATAGATGTTTTATTCTTCCTCCTGCTGCAAACAACATAATAAACGAAACAATCATTATTAAAGATGCAATACTTAAATTTTTCTGTATTAATACTAGTCCTGCATAAAAACCTGACACAACTATATACGGTAAAATACCGGTCCAAAAATTTTTTATCTCATCTCCCTTTGAAGATAAATTTTTAGCCAAGAAAAATACTACAACATACTTTGTCAACTCTGATGGTTGAAAGGATAATGGTCCTAATTGAATCCATCTTTGAGCTCCATTAACTGGTTCAAAAAGAAATACTAATAAAAGTAATGGAATTACTATTCCCATTAAAGGTAATGTTACTTTTTTTATTTTATGATAATCTACATTCATGAAAAAAAACATAGCTGCTATTCCTAGTGCAGATGAAAAAATTTGTTTTCTCAAAAATAATGTACTATCTTTAGCTTTAAACATTGCATAATAAGAACTTGCTGAATATACCATAACTATACCAACTGAAAGCAAGATAAGAACGCAATAAAACACGCCATAATCCATGCTTCCTAATTTTTTCTTTACCTTAATACCTCTACCCATATTATAAATCCTCCATTGTTTTACTTATAGAGAGATAAAACCAATAATACATAAAATAAATGTTATAACTGAAAATACTGTAACTATTTTGACTTCTGACCAGCCACATTGTTCAAAATGATGATGAATTGGTGACATCTTAAATACTCTTTTTCCTGTCAATTTAAATGAAGTAACTTGAATAATTACTGATAAAGTTTCCATAACATAAATACCACCTACAATTATGATTAAGAAAGGTGATTTTAGCACAAGCATTAATGTGGCTATTGCTCCCCCTAAAGCTAGAGATCCTGTATCTCCCATAAACACTTTAGCTGGAAAAGCATTAAATTTTAAGAATCCTAATAAAGCACCAATTAATCCTGAAGTAAATACACTTACACTAATCATATCAACTTTATAAGCAAATATAGCAAAGAACGTTAAGACTAAAATCGTAACTGATGCTGCTAATCCATCTAATCCATCTGTTAAATTAACAGCATTTGTTACTGCTGCAAAATAAAAAATTACAAAAGGTATATAAAGTATACCCATATTCCATTTAAAATCTACAAAAGGAATTGAAACTGATGTTCCTAAAACCTTATAACCATATATAGCTATTGCAATTGAAAAAATTATTTGTAAAGTGAATTTTTGTCCTGCTTTTAGCCCTTCATTATCTTTATGAATTATTTTTAATAAATCATCTAAGAATCCTATAATTCCAAAGGCAAGAGTTCCATAAAGCACTATCATAGCTTTGTCAGTTAATGAGTATCTCATACATATCATTACTATCACTATAGAGATAATAAATATTAATCCTCCTATAGTTGGAGTACCAGCTTTTTTTAAGTGACTTTTAGGTCCCTCTTTTCTAATATTTTGACCAAACTTTAATTTATGAAGTGCTGGTATTATTATTGGCCCTAGTATCAACGATACTACTAAACCTATTATAAATGCTATTAAAATTTTGTTGTTTAATAATTCCCCCATGAGTTACTGTCTAAATATAGACAGTTCACCTCCTTACTATCTTTCTTATTTCTCTAATTTAGATACTATTTCTTCAAATTTAGCTCCTCTAGAAGCTTTTACCAAAACCACATCATCTGCTTTAATAACTTTTGAAATATTATTAATTAGTTCTTCTTTAGTATCATAAATAATTATATTTTCTTCGCCAAATCCTAACTTATAATCATTAACATATTCACCTGTAGTTATTAAAAGATCCGCTGCATCCTTAGCATACTCTGCAACTTCCCTATGTGCCTTTTTAGCTTCATCGCCAAGTTCTCTCATTGTTCCAAGTATAGCAACTTTTCTATTTCCGTTTCTATTTTTTAATACATCAAGTGCTGCTTTCATGGAATCAGGACTTGCATTGTAGCAGTCATTAATTATCGTATAACCATTTACATTTTTAAATTCTAACCTCATTGAAGTTGCTTCAATAGTTTTTAAACCTTCTAACATTTCTTCATATGATACACCTAATTCTTTTGCAGCAGCTATTCCTAGTAATGCATTTAATACATTATGAGCTCCAACCATAGGAAGAATAAAATTATATTCTTTATCTTCATCTTTTATTTTAAAAGATGTTGAATCCTCATTTAATATTACATTATAAGCTTTAATCATATTATTGTCATCATATCCAGTTTTTATAACCTTAAATTTATCTTCTTTTACAGATTTTAAGTAATTATCCTCTGCATTTACTATCAAAACATTGTCTTCAGTAAAGAAATCTGTTATTTCCATTTTTGCTTTTAGTATATTATCCTGTGTTTTTAAATTTTCAATATGAGATAAACCTATATTAGTTATTAAAGCCACATCTGGTCTTGCACAATCTGCTAAAGTATGTATTTCTCCCAAATTACTCATAACAAGTTCAAACACAGCCACTTCAATTTGAGAATCCATACTTAAAATCATAAGTGGTAATCCTATATGATTGTTAAAGTTACCTTTTGTTTTAAATACTTTATACTTTCCTTGTAAAAATGCTGCTACCAAATCTTTAGTTGAAGTTTTTCCAGTTGAACCAGTAATTCCAACAACTTTTATCTTTAATTTTTCTCTATAATACTTTGCTAACTTTAAAAGTGCATCATATGTATTATCAACTTTAATTACAGTCCCATCAATATCTGTATCTCCAAATAATACCTCATCAACTATAGCTATAGATGCTCCTTTTTTAACAGCTTCTTCTACATACTTGTTTCCATTAAAGTTCTCACCTTTTAATGCTAAGAAGATATTATTATCTTCAATTTTTCTCGTATCAGTGCAGATATTATTAAATTCTTTTTTATTACTATCTACAATTACTTTACCATCGATTGCTTCTAACAATTCTTTAAATGTTAATTCCACCTATACTCACCTTTTTTCATTTTTATATCAATAATATGTGGAATATCACTTTAATATGTAATATTCCACATATATTTTTTATATAGTTATCTATCTTTTAATATTTCATCCACTACTTCTCTTTCATCAAAATGTATCTTACCAGTATTTAAAATTTGATAATCTTCATGTCCTTTACCTGCAATAACTATTACATCACCTTGTGAAGCCAATTCTATTGCTCGTCTAATTGCTTCTTTTCTATTTTCTATAACTTCATAATTATCTTTATTAATACCTTTTACAACATCATCTATGATACTTATAGGATTTTCAGTTCTTGGATTATCAGAAGTAATTATAGCTATATCAGATAAATCTGAACCTATTTTACCCATTTGTGGTCTCTTAACTTTATCTCTATCTCCACCACAACCAAAAACTGATATTAATTTATTTTTAGTAAATCCTCTTGCTGTTTTTAAAATATTATCAAGTCCATCTGGAGTATGTGCATAATCAACTATTATAGTAAATGGAAGATTATACTTACGTCCTACCATTTCACATCTTCCTGCAACGACAACATCTTCAATACCTTCTTTTATGCTATCTAAAGATATTCCAAGCCTATACATTGCAGCAATTGCTCCTAAAGAATTGTAAATATTAAATTCTCCTGGCATTCCAACAACAAAGTCTTCAACTTTATTATCAATATTTAATTTAAAAGCTATATGCCTACTTTCACACTTTTCATCATAAGCTTTAAATTCACTATTTTCCTTAATTGAAACAGTAACTATATTATTTCTTCCAGCCTTCTTTAAATCTCTAACAACATCTTTGCCATAACTGTCATCTATATTAACAACAGCAAGTTTAGAGTTTGCAAATAATTTAAATTTAGCTTTATAATAATTTTCAAAAGTTTTATGAAAATCTAAATGATCTCTTGTAATATTAGTAAATATTCCTGCTTCAAATTCAATTCCATAAACTCTATCTAATGCTAATGAATGAGATGATACTTCCATAACACAGTATTCACATCCTTCATCTACCATTTCAGCAAATAACTTTTGTAATTCAAAGGATTCTGGTGTGGTTCTCTCTGTATGAAGTTTCTTATTACCAATGTAATTTGCTATAGTTCCAACTAATCCAACTTTCTTACCTTCCTTTTCTAGAATAGTTTTTAACATAAAAGTTGTTGTTGTCTTTCCATTTGTACCAGTAACACCAATAATCTTCATCTTTTTACTTGGATTATCATAATAGTTGCTTCCAATTACAGCTAATGCTTTTCTTGAATCTTTCACTTTAACAATAGTAGTTTTATCACTTGAAATATCAATTGAATCTTCACATATAATTGCTGAAGCTCCATTCTTAGATGCTATTTCAGCATACTTATGACCGTCAGTAGCATACCCTTTTATACAAACAAACATACCATTTTCTTTAACATTTCTACTGTCATATTCTACATTACCAATTTCAATGTTTTCGTTTCCTTGTAAAATTTCATAATCTAATCCCTTTAGTAATTCTTTTAGATTCATAACTATCACCTCAAATTTTTCTTACATCAGAATTAATCTTCAACAGTTTTCTTTAATTCTAATTTTATTGTTATTGTATTGGTTATAACCTCCCCTGCTGGAACACTTTGACTACTTATCGCTCCACTTCCTGATAATGAATATTTTAATCCAAGAGCTTTTAGTAATTCTGTTGCTGCCTCTTCAGAATAACCATTTAAATCTGGCATTACAATACTTGTGGAACTACCACCATCATCATTACTATATAAAGTTATTTTAGCACCTTCTTTTACAGTATAACCTGGATAAGGCTTCATTGTCTTTACAATTCCATCACTTCCCTCAGGTAATTCACATTCTAAGCCTGCTTCTTTTAAAACCTTTTTAGCTTCTGCAAACTTCATTCCTCTTACTTCTGGTATTACTATATCTTTTGCCAAAGCTGTTTTATTCTCATTCTCAAATTTATTTTCCATGTAATTAAATATACTAGTAAATAGTGGTTTTGCATATGGTGCAGCAACTTGCCCTGCATAATATGCTCCAGCTCCTGGTTCATCTACTGTAATCATTATAGTAACCTTTGGATCTTCAATTGGTGCCATTCCTACGAAAGTAGAAATATATTTTGAACTATACCCTTTTCCATCTTCACTTATCTTTTGAGCTGTACCTGTTTTACCACCTATATGATATCCTTCAATAAATGTACTAGTTCCTGAACCATTAGTAACAACTTTTTCTAAATATCTTCTTAATTGAGCAGTATTTTCAGCACTTGCTAAATTTTTAGTTGCAGCATTAAAGCTGCTATCTATAACTTTTGTTCCATTGCTATCTTCATGAGTAACTTCTTTCATTACATGTGGTTGAATCCATGTGCCACCATTTGCTACTGTATTAAATGCTGCCATATATTGAACTGAATTTACAGTATTAGTTTGACCAAAAGCTATAGTTGCTAAATCTGTTTCTGATATATTTTCAACAGCTTTAACGATTCCCTTTGCTTCACCTGGTAAATCAACACCTGATACTTGCCCAAATCCATATTTTTTTATAGATTCTGTAAGTTTTTCTTTACCAATTTTTTCTCCTAACTGCATAAATCCAACATTACATGAATTTTGAATTATCTCTCCAAATGTTTGAGTACCATGTCCTCCTGATTTCCAACACTTAATTGTTCTATTTCCAAACTTCAAACTACCATTACATACAAAAGTATCACTATCTGATACCACTCCATCTTCCATAGCAGTTATTGCAGTAATAACTTTAAAAATTGAACCTGGTTCAAATGTATCATTAACTAATCTATTACGCCACATCTTTTGAAGTTTCTCACCATCTGTTGAGCCTTCAAAGCCTTGAATACCATCATATGGATTATTAGGATTATAATCTGGTTTATTAACCATCGCTAAAATTTCTCCAGTTTTAGGATCCATAACCAATATAGAAACTGCTTTTGGTTTTTGCTCATTAAAAGCTTGTGTAGCAATATTTTCGGCAAAATATTGAATATTCTCATCAATTGTTAATGTTACATCCTTACCATCAACAGGTTCAGTATATTGAGATATTGTATATGGAAGATCTCTATTACTACTATCAAGTTCTGCTATTTTTACTCCTGGAGTTCCTGATAATACATCGTTATATTTCAATTCTACTCCTGTAAGTCCTTGTCCATCAATATTAGTAGAACCTAAAACATGTGATAAAAATGCTCCATTTGGATAATACCTCTTTGTATCTGGAGATATTATTATACCTGAAACTTTTAACTCTTTTACTTTATCTGCAGCATCTTTTTCAATTCTTCTTATTAAAGTAGCAGATCCTGCATCAGAACCACTTGGAAGTTTTGATTCAAGTTTCTTTTGAACAGTAGCTGCTTCCATATCTACTAAAGGTGCTATAGCTGCTGCTAAATCTTTAGTATTTTTATAAGAAGCATTATCTTTTTTAAAATAATCTCTTATAGAATTCAAATCAAAATCTATTCTATAAACATTAGCTGAAACTGCAAGTTCCACACCATTTCTATCTAAGATCCTACCCCTTTTTGCATCTATTTTTACTTCACTAGTCCATTGTTCTTCAGCCATTGCTGAATATTCACCCTGCTTGACAATCATTATATATGACAGCCTTAACGTAAGTATAAAAAGTAACGTAATTAAAGCTATGCAGGCTTGACTTATCCTTTTCTTACTTTTAGCAACATCACGATAAACTTTCTTTTTCAAAATAAATCCTCCATCATCACTTTTTTACAAAACTTTGGATGCGTCAATTAGAAAACGCATCCAAAATTCTTGATAATACTGTTTTATTTTTATCATCTGCATCATCACTTTTTTCTTCAAAATAACTACTTGGAACCTCTATTTGCATCGTATTATCTTTTGTTGCTATACTCATACCTAACTTGCTTTCTGCATTAGTTTTTATATTATCTAACGATCCTATTTTTAATAGTTCAATTCTTAAGGCTTCATTTTCGTCATTCATTGTACTAATCTGACTATTTAAAGTACTTAATTCTTTCTGCATTTTATATACTTTATTGTCTCTAGAAATTACGATAATTCCAATTGTAAAAATCAAAGTTGCTATTTGAAGACAAGCTATTCTTGTTTGTCTTTTTTTCTGATGTTCTCTTTTTAGTTTATTTTTTTTAGAACGCTCTAATTCTCTATACTTCTTATCACTCTCTGTAATTTTTCTATTTGGTTTTACAACTGTGTTTCCTTTTACATAATCAAATTCTTTTACTATCATAATATTCACACCCCGGTTATTTTATAACTCCCCTTAAATTCTTTCTATGACCCTAAGTTTTGCACTTCTACTTCTTGGATTTTCTTCTATCTCCTCTGAAGTTGGGTCTATCGCTTTTCTACTCACAAGCTTTACCATAGCCTTTTTACCGCACACACACACTGGAAAATCCTTAGGACAAGTACATGGATTAGCTAATTCTCTAAATTTCAATTTAACAATTCTGTCTTCTAATGAATGGAATGTTATAATTGCCATTCTTCCACCCTTATTTAATCTCTTAACCCCATCTTCAATAGCCTTGTTAAGTATTCTTAACTCCCCATTTACTTCAATTCTTATCGCTTGAAATGTTCTTTTTGCTGGATGTGGTCCTTCTCTTCTAGCCTTAGCTGGAATTGCATCCTTAATGATTTCCACTAATTCTAATGTAGTTTCAATATTTTTTGTTTTTCTTCTCTCTACAATAAAATTAGCTATTCTTTTAGCAAACTTTTCTTCCCCATATTCCTTAATTATCCTAAATAGTTCGTCTACTGAGTATTTATTTACAACATCATATGCTGAGAAATCATTATCCCTATTCATTCTCATATCTAAAGGCGCATCTTTCATATAACTAAATCCTCTTTCGCCCTCATCTAATTGATAAGATGAAACTCCTAAATCCATTAGTATTCCATCTACCTTTTCAACTTCTAATTCTTCTAAAATGCTATCAATATTATAAAAATTATTATGAACATATCTTACATTATCGTAGCCTTTCAATCTTTCTTTTGCAGCTTTTAATGCATCTGTATCTTGATCAATACCTATCAGCATACCTTTTTTCGAAAGTCTCTCAAGTATATGTAAAGAATGTCCCGCACCACCAAGGGTACAATCTACATATATTCCCTCTTCTTTAATTGCTAAATTTTCTAAACATTCATTTAGCAATACTGAAACGTGTTTAAACTCCATCTTCCTACTCCTTATTAAATTCCAAATTCACTCATCTTATCTGAAATCGTATCAAAATCAATGCTCAAATTATTGTATTCATCCTATTTTTCCCTGTCCAAGACCTCTATAGTTACTATTTCCTTTTCTATACCTGCATATTCCTTTAATTTTTTAGTATCTAGACTATGTTTATATTATCCTATTAACATAAAAATACTTCTCTATATACTTTATCGTGATTCTAATCTACTTTCAACCGCTTTGAGCCACATTTAATAGTATTATTCGGTATATATTTAAAAATTCCTTCTTTATTAAGATTTTTTTAATAATTTAGAATAGTAACATCTTTAATTATAAAAAGACCTTTCTTCTTTTTCGTTCCTTTTGTCCACTACAATTTATTTACGTATTGGCAACTTACATATGAGAAAACAGTAATAATCAATGCCCATTTCAAAAAAAGTCTTGAATTTCTTATACGTTTAAAAAAGTATTAGGAAAAATTTTAGAATTCCTAATACTTTTGAAAAAACAAATTTAAATTATACATTAAATCTAAAGTTTACTATATCTCCGTCCTTCATAACATAATCTTTACCTTCTAGTCTGTAAAGCCCCTTTTCCTTAGCTTTAGCTTCTGAGCCACATTCAACTAAATCATCATAACTTACAACTTCTGCTCTAATGAATCCTCTCTCTATATCTGAATGTATCTTTCCTGCTGCCTGAGGTGCTTTTGTTCCTTGTTTTATTGTCCAAGCTCTTACTTCTTGTACTCCAGCAGTCAAGAAACTCATAAGGCCTAATAATTTGTATGAAGCTTGAATTAGTTTATCTAATCCTGATTCCTCCAAACCATATTCAGTTAACATCTCTGCTTTTTCTTCATCATCAAGACCTGACAAATCTTCCTCTAACTTAGCACATACAACCATGCTTCCTGAGTTTTCTTTTTCAGCATATTCTTTAACTCTCTTAACATACGCATTATCTGGCTCTCCACTCATTATATCATCTTCTGATACATTACAAGCATAAAGAACTGGCTTAAATGTAATTAAGAATAAGCTTTTTACAAAAGGAATTTCATCTTCTGTAAATTCTAATGTTCTAGCTGGAAGATTATTCTCAAGCTGAGTCTTGATTCTTTCCATTATTTCTAATTCTTTTTTAGCTGTTTTATCGCCTGATCTAGCAAGTTTAGTTGTTTTTTCAATTCTTCTCTCTAAGATTTCTAAATCTGAAAAAATAAGTTCAAGATTTATAGTTTCTATATCTCTTATTGGATCTACAGAACCATCAACATGAACAACATTTCCATCATCAAAACATCTTACAACATGTACTATAGAATTAACTTCTCTTATATTGGATAAAAACTTATTTCCAAGGCCTTCACCTTTTGAAGCTCCCTTAACTAATCCAGCTATATCATAGAATTCTATTGCAGTGTAAACTTTCTTTTTTGTATTATATATTTTTTCTAATACATCTAATCTCTTATCTGGTACTGAAACTACTCCTACATTTGGTTCAATTGTACAAAATGGATAGTTTGCTGATTCAGCTCCTGCCTTTGTTATTGCATTAAACAAAGTACTCTTACCTACATTTGGTAAACCTACAATTCCTAATTTCATTACGTACATTCCCTTCTCATTAAAATAACCTTAAAAATGGTTTAAAAGCATCTACATAGATGTTACTAATCTAACATTCGCTTTTAAACCACTCATCTCTGTATGTATTTATAACAAAACCTATTTACAAATAAATATAATTTCTGTCTACATCATAATACTAATTATATTTATTTTCCGCATAAATTTCAATACCTAAAACTGCATCTAAATACTTACTTTAGCTAATTCATTAATTTACCATACATTTTAATATGTCATAGGGATAAAATATTTAAGAAGAAAATAATAGAAAGGTGATTATTACCATGAAAAAAAGAAAAATACTTATCTCAATAATCTCCATACTTTTATTCTGTACAGCTCCAGGAAATTATATTAAATCCTCTGCCATTTCTGATTCATCTGAATTAAATTGGTACTATGCTCCTGTTAAAGAAAATAATCAAATACCTGGTGCGCCAAAAGAAAGTGCAGACTTTTTAGAGGAATATGATGCTTATTTCTTAGGTGATACATCATCAAAAGTTTTATATTTAACTTTTGATGAAGGATATGAAAAAGGATATACCGGACTTATTCTTGACACTTTAAAAGAACTTGAAGTTCCTGCAGCTTTTTTTGTAGTTAAACCTTACATAGACAGTGAACCTGATTTAGTTAAAAGAATGGTGGAAGAAGGTCATTTAGTATGTAATCACACAAACCATCATCCTTCTATGGCATCAATAACTGATACTGAAAAATTTAATAAAGAAATTACTGATGTTGAAGAAGCTTATAAAAGTTTAATTAATGAAGAAATGCCAAAATTCTTCAGGCCACCTATGGGAAAATACTCAAAGGATTCTTTACAAAAAACTAAAAATTTAGGATATAAAACTATCTTCTGGAGCTTTGCTTATAAAGATTGGATAATAGAAGATCAACCTTGTGAACATTTAGCCATAGAAAAAATTGAAAGCAAAGTACACCCAGGAGCAATAATATTACTTCATGCAGTATCTGAAACTAATACAAAAATTCTTAAAACAGTTTTAACCGATTTAAAAAAACAAGGATATGAATTCAAATCCTTAAATGATTTACCTTAAAAATCCTGTTTGCATTTTTTATAGTCAAAATTTTTTCTTCTACCATAAAAAAATCTAAAACTTAATTGTAAATATAAAATTTAAAAGCATAGGATAATCAAAATCCTATGCTTGACTTCTATAATTAGAAAATAATTAATGTTATCTAGAATTACTTTCTTTGCATTAATACAGCCCTTATTCCAATTCTATTTACAAGGATAAATACTATTATTAACCTGTTCCATTATACTATTTTTTCTCTTTAAAGATTCTTTTTGAATCTTTATTATTTCTTCTTCAATCCCTTTAGCAAAATCTTTTTCTCTAAGTGAATTCAAATTAATTTTTACATTTATTATAGATGTTTCAATAGCTGAATGTAGTAAAACAGCCGCACATCCTGCATCTGATAAAAGCATTTTATTTCCGTGTTCTACTGCTATATCAATATTATCATAAAATTTGTAACATTCTCTGCATAAATCTAACGGCGACTTCATTGCTTTTAATGTCGCTTGAAGTATTTTTCTACTTCTTTCTTTCTTTTCTTCATCCGTTTCTTTAGATAGCTTATAACAATCCATTAGTTCATTAAAATACTTTCTATCAAGTTCCATTAAATTCAAAGAATTTTTTACAAACTTAGAACTTGCTTCCTTGAAGTCTAACACAGTCTTTTTAATATCAGAATCCTTTTCTTCAAATGCTTTCTTATTTACTGTCAATGAATATACCATTGAATTTAGACTTCCTGATAATGCAGCAATAAGTCCTGCCACACTCCCTCCACCTGGTGCTGGTGAAGCTGACGATAAATCCTCAATAAATTCTTCTATGCTATACTTTTTAAAATCCATTTCTTCAAATCCTTTCATTTATGATATTATACTTAAAACAAGTGGAAAACTTCCTATGGACAATAATGTTGTAACAAAAATAACTATAGCTGCAAACCTGCTATCTTTATCTAAATTTTCTGCCATTATAGACGCCATTGTACCTGCTGGCATTGCCTGTAATACTATAATTGTTTTCATTAATATACTATCATCATTTATTAGTTTTGCAATAATAAATATACTAATAGGTATTATTATAAGTCTTATTATAGACTCATAGTAAACTATCCAATCTTTAAAAGCTTCTTTCATATTAACCCGAGTCAAAATACAGCCTATTATTATCATAGATAAAGGCGTAGTCATATTACCCACAATATTAATACTCTTTGCCAAATATTCTGGAACATGAATATTTAAAAGCATTATTGGAAGTCCAATATATACTGCTACTATACCAGGATTAAACACTATTTTTTTTAGTGAACTCTTATCAAGTTCATCCGAATACAAAGCAACTCCATAACTCCATACAAATATATTAAAAAACATATTAAATATAGCTGTATATACTACTCCCTCTGCTCCATAAATACTACTTACTATAGGAAAACCTACAAAACCACAATTTGAAAATACATTAGCAAATTGTAAAACTCTTTTCTTCTCTCTATTCTTAATAGGTATTAAAAATATCTTTGATATTATTCCTCCAACTATTAGAAATATAAAGCTATATAAAAAAGCCTTACCTATAGTACTTTTCATCGATTCATCAAACTCTACCGAAAAAGAATTTATTATAAGTAAAGGTAATGTTATATTAATTAAAATTTTAGTAAGACCTTTTTGTATTTCTTCATTGATAAATTTTCTTTTTATACCATACACTCCAGCTAAAATAATTAAAAATAACGATATTACATTCCCCATTACTTCCCTTATTTCCATCAACATCACCATCCTTGTCTATATTCAACTTACCTCTTTTTTCATTATAATATAAAAAAAGGGCGTTTTAACACCCCTTTTTTACAATTTCTTATAAACTTCAATTATTTTTGATATTATAACTTTTTCATCGTAATTATCCATACATTTCTTAATTATCAACTGCTTATCAAAACAATATATCTTCTCTACAAATAACTTCAACCCTTCAACTAGTGCTTTATGATTTTTATTTTCCACAAGTATTCCGTTATAGTCTTTTATTATATCTTCAGCCCCTCCATTTTTCGTTCCTAAAACTGGTTTACCAAGTGCTAAAGCTTCAATATAAACCACACCAAAAGTCTCATGTTCTGATGCTAGTACAAATCCATCACACTCATTAATTTCTTTTACTACATTGTCTCTAGAAACCATTCCTAAAAGTTCAATCTGATCTTCTAGTTTAAAATCTCTTATTAACTTTTCTATCTCTGGCCTTCTATCTCCATCTCCGCCTATTCTTAACGTTACATCTTTCCCTTTAAATGCTTCATTAAAAGCCTTAATTAAAGCTTCCATTCCTTTTCCTTCAACTAGATATGCTAAAGAAAAAAGTTTTATACCTTTATGTTCTTTAGTTTCTTCAACTTTAAACCTAGAAAAATCAATGAGATTATGTATTACATCAATATTATTATCAGTATAATTTTTAAGTTCATTCTTTAATCCATTACCTACTGCAATAAGACTATCTGCACTATCATAAGCTTCTTTAATATACTTAAAATAACTATCTTTCACATAAACACTATTCTTAAGAGAACTATGTTCTGTTAATACAAAAGGTATATTGTACTTTTTTGCTACATACGCTGCTGATATTCCTCCCCAGAAAGCTGAATGTGCATGAATCACATCTACCTTTCCTTCCTTTTTTACTATTTCTAAATAAAGTTTTTCCATTCTTCTGTTGAATATCTTAAACATATTATGATTCTTAGGAAGAAAATTATAATCTTTATATCTATAAGTTCTCAAACCATCTTCAATAGCAAAACTTAATCCTCTCTTTTCACCTACTCGTCCAAGTCTTGTTATAGGCCATATTTCATTGTAGGCTACTGATATTTTTTCTCCACTTCTTTGAAGTGCTATAAACTGTTCTTTAAAAAAACTTCCATGGACCTTATTATTCGGATTTGCATACCATGATGGCACAACCATTATATGCATAATTTACACCTCTAATATTTTATTTAATCTATCTACAATACTATTCCATTCATATTTATAGTCAGCTTTTCCCAAAAGCTGATTTTTATCAGTTCTTAATATATTTAATAATTCCTTTTTTATATCATCCTTTAAATTTAATGAATTAATACATCTGTTATGATTTTCTGTAAGTTTTCTTATTGGGTCTTTTTCGTCTCCATAAATAACAAAAATCTTCCCTTTTGCTCCAAAGTACTCATATATTTTAGCTGGTATCTGCTTAGAATTTTTGTTTCCAAATAATAAAAGTACTTCTGAATTCAGCATGTATTTAATAGCTTCATTAAAAGGTATTCTTTTAGATACTTTAGCTACCTCTAAACTCTCTAACCTAACCTTTGCTTCTGCATCATCTATATTACCAAAGAATAATATATTCATCCTTTTATATTCTTCTATATTTTCCTTTTTTATTTCTTCTACAGCTTCTATAAATGGTCTTATATTTCTAAGTTTACAGAAAATTTCTCCAGCATAAATAATATTTATTTTATTTTCATCTATAAGCTCAGGTTTTTTTTCTTGTTTCATTTCATCAAAGAATATTGAATCAAAACCCCTTGTTATTATAAATGTTTTATCCTTATCTATACCATAGCTATCAATATAATCCTGTCTGTTATCTTCTGTTACAAATATAAACTTATCAGCTAATCTGACAATATTCTTTTCCATTCTTCTTTCTATAGTTTTCTTTACTATATTAGAATTCTCCCTTGTCGAATCCTTAAGCCATGGATCACTCCAATAAGTTATCCATGGTACTGATTTATATCTCTTTTTAATTTTTAACGCACATAAATGTGATGATGGTGGTTCATGCATAGAAAAGATAACATCAAACTTTTCTTTCTCCATAAGCTCTATCCCAACTTTTCCTGCTTTTCTAGACCAATTATAGTACATATCAGGAATTACAACTGCATTTTTTATATTTCTAAGAACCTTAAGTTTTTTCACACTCTTACTAGATTGAACTACCGTTTCATTATTATCATTTGTTTTTCTAGGAACAAGCCTATTAAATAAACTTCCTCCTTGAACTAAATGTACCTTAATATTCTTATTAACCATTTTACTTAATGCTTCATCATAATAAATAGAGTCCTTAGGAAAATCCACAGTTAACAAGTGAACTTCATTATCATTTATTTCACTTAACTTATTCAAATACTGTAAAGTTTCAATAGATGCAGAATTATTTATAAATGGTGAATAACATGCAATAAATAATATCTTCATTTTATCCTCCTATACATTTATCTTTTTTCTTATCATATCTACAACTTCCATTACTTCATCTAACTTTAACAAATATATGGAAACAAAATATACTACTGCTCCTATACTTCCTCCAAGCAAAAGCTGAAGCATAATATTTATATTTAAGGATTTCTTATATATAAAGAAAACTACTATAGCCATTACCACTCCTGCCGTTAACACCTTACTCATTTTAATAAATAAAGGTTTAACATCAAGTTTCCCTTGAAGTTTAACTATAGAAATTAATAAAAGCAGTGATGTTACTATCATAGAAATAGATGAAGCTAAAGAAATACCTATTATACCTATTTTTCTAGATAAAATAATACTAAAAGTTATATTAACCACAACACCTATAATCCCATTAAAAGCCGTAACCTTTGTCTTTCCCATTGAAAAAAGAGTTGAATTTAGCAAATCTCTTATACCTGTAAAAAATATTCCTAAAGAATATCCTAAAAGTGCGGCAGCTGCTAACGTAATGATTCCTTCACTTGAATATGCTTTTGCAAATACAAATTCTATTATCTCTCTTGAGTAAATTGCTACTCCAATTGATATAGGAACTAAGAATATTCCTAAATATATAAGAGTCTTCGATAAAAGATTTAAGAATTCTTTATTTTTCCCTTCATTAATTCTATTAGCTAAAATAGGATATATAACATTAGTTATAGATGTTGTAACAGCTGTATTTATAAATGTTATTAAAAGCTGTGCATTATCTAGAGTTGTTACTGCTCCTGTAGCAAGACCACTTGCTATCTTTTTATCTATAACCATATTTATAGAATTTGCACCTGCTCCAATAACTACTGGAATAATAAGTATTATCATTCTTTGAACATTTTTATCCTTCACATCTATAAAGAACTTATATTTATATCCATGTTTTTTCAAAGAAGGAACCTGAACTAATACTCTAAGTAAATTTCCTATAACATTAGCTATAGTAAGA
Organism: uncultured Clostridium sp.; assembly: GCA_934746785.1. Taxonomy (GTDB): domain Bacteria; phylum Bacillota; class Clostridia; order Clostridiales; family Clostridiaceae; genus Clostridium. The sequence continues at coordinate 21,943 of CAKVFO010000022.1, forward strand.
CCATATACATTAAAATCCCTAAAAATCATCAAATACAATATAATGGGCAGGTTAAAAAACAATCCTAAAATTGATGGTATTACAAAATCTTCATGAACTTGAAGTAATGCTGTAAAGCATGCATTAATCGATAAAAATAGAATATTAAGCAGAGTTATTTTAGTTAATTCTATTGCAATCTTTATAGTTTCTGGATTGGTATTCCCCCCATCAGTTAATACTGATACTATCTTATCTGGAAAAAAACTTGCCACACAAAATATTGCCAGGGAAATAATTAATAAATTATTAACTATATTATTAGCAAACCTATGCATTTCATCCGTATTTCTTTTTACTTTTATCCTACTTAAAATAGGTAAAAAAGCTGTAGATATCGCAAGACCAATAATAACAAATATTGTATCAGGTATTGATGCAGCTATTTTATAAGCATCTGTTTGAACATCTACTCCAAACTTATATACTATAAGCCAATCACGAAAAAATCCTATAACTTTAGTCATCAAAGCCATCACTGTAACTATAGCCGTTGATTTAATAATACTGTTTTTTTTCATTTAATCACCTGCTATTTACTTTTTAAGACCTTCCATAAAAACTTAGGTATAGCGCCTAACCTCTTTATTCTCCAAGGTTCTTTGTATACTCTATATAGCCATTCAAGGCCTAATGATATCATCCATTTTGGTGCTCTTTTCACATTACCTGCAAAAACATCAAAACTTCCACCTACACCCATATAAATCTTGCTGTTAGTAACATTTATAATTTTATCTATAAATATTTCTTGTCTCGGTGAACCCATTGCCACAAAAATAGCCCATGGCTCTTTTTCCTTTATATCACTAATTATATCTTCACAATTATTTAAATCAAAAAAACCATTATGTGAACCTATGATGTTTAAAGAAGGAAGTTCCTTTTTAAGATTATGTATACATCTCTGTAAAACTTCCTCCTGAGCTCCTAATAGATAAATAGTATTTCCATCTGATGCAGCTTTCTTAAGTATCTCCTTCATTACTTCAATTCCAGCTATCTTTTCCCTTACAGGTTCCTTTACAATTTTTGATGCAAGAACTGTTCCAACTCCATCTGGAATAATCATTGAATATTCCTCATTAAAATTTGTATTAAGAGTTTCATTTTCAAGTCCGTTATATAGCACTTCAGGATTTCCAGAAACTATATTAACTTTATCTTTCTTTGATACTTCATCTAAAAACTCATCTTTAGTTTTGTTAAATACCTTATATCCTAATATATCTGTATACATAATCTCTCCTTTTTATTTTATAAACATTCTTTCAATCTTCTGAACTATTTCATCATCTGGATTTAATTTCTTTGCAATATCTAAATGAAGTTTAGCATTTTCTTCATCACCCAAGTTTAAATAACACATAATAATATTAGTACATATCTCTACATCTCTTGACGCTTCAAATCCCTTTTTAAAGAATTTAATAGCTTCCTCATAATCTCCTAAGCATGCATAGTTAATTCCTAACTCATTAACTACTTCTAAAATTCCTGATTCAATTGATAAACTTTCATTTAAGTAATAGATAGCCTTTTCATAATTTTCAAGTTTTCTATATCCAATCGCTATATAGTAGTATAATAATGGATTCTTCTCAAAATGATCTAAAAGTCCTAAAAGAGTTCCTATAGCTTTTTCAGGCTTCTCGTCTAACATTTCAACAGCTTTTTCATAAGCAGATACATTATCTATATCCTTCATTATAACTTTTATATCATCAGTTACTTCTCCGCCTTTATTTACATATTCATTAATTTCTACTTTTGCTCCTTGGAAATCATCTCTTGATTTTAGAACTATAGCTTTATAAAGATATGGATCAGGCATATTTATAAATTCCTTTTTCCCCTCTTCAATATCTTCTAACAAGACTTCACTAAAAGCACTATCCTCTTCTCTTAAAGTTTCTCCTACTAATAAAAGCTTTTTATAGTATTCTTCATTACCTGTTGCTAAATATAATCCTTTTATAATAAGATAGGCATCTACAAGTTTATGTTCATTAACAAGACTTGCTACTAATGCTTTTCCGCATTTTTCACTTTCTTTTATATTGTTTAAAATAATTATGTAATCTTCACTATAACTAATATTACTATCGGCTCCTAAAGCTGTAAGCATACCTTCAATAAAATAATATATTGGCAGATTTCTTATTTTCAGCTCATCTTCAACATTACTAGTAATATATTTAGAACTAATTGGAATATATAAATCCTTTGTCTTAAGTTTAACTACTTCAGGAATATTAGTATTTTTCTTAAATCCATTCCAGTCAATTTCTAAAAATAATAATTTGCTTAATTTTTCTTTAAATACTGATTTATAATCCATTGCACACCGCCTGTTTATTTTTTTATCTCTTATAATTATACCCTAAAAATAAAAAAATGCTATCATCTTTATAAATGACAGCATTTTTCAGGTTATATAATTAATTTAACTTATCGTTAATTACTTTCATTACCTTATCTTTAAATCTAGCAATTTCTGATTCAGCATTTTCTAGACTATTTCCTCTAACTGCAAGATAAACCTTCATTTTAGGTTCTGTTCCTGAAGGTCTTACAACAAAGTATGAACCATCTTCTAAGATATATTTTAATACATTTGAAGTAGGAAGATTAATATCCTTCTTTTCTGATGTAAGTAAATTTTCCTCAACTTTAAGTTTATAGTCTAACTTAGTCTTAACCTTTACTCCATCCACTTCAGTTAAAGCTTCATGTCTTAAAGAATCTATACATGCTGAAATCTTTTCTGCACCTTCTTTTCCCTTAAGTTCAAGTGACACTAATTCTTCTTTAAAGAATCCAATTCTTTCATATAGCTTAATTAATGCTTCATATAAGCTCATGCCCTTATTCTTATAATATAAAGTCATTTCAGCTATAAGCATTGATGCAACAACTGCATCTTTGTCTCTAACAAATTCACCAGCTAAATATCCATAGCTTTCTTCAAATCCAAATATATATTTCTTATCTCCAGTAGTATTGAATTGTTGAATTTTTTCACCTATATATTTGAATCCAGTTAGAACATCCATTATTTCAACGCCGTAACCTTCTGCTATCTTTCTAGCTCCTTCTGTAGTTACTATTGTTTTAATTACTACTCCATTGTCAGGTAATTTTCCTGTTTCCTTTAGTGAACCTAATATATAATCAGTTAATAATAAACCTGTCTGATTTCCTGTTAATACCTTATACTCGCCATTTCCTAAATTAACAACAACACCAATTCTATCGCAATCTGGGTCAGTACCAAAGATAATATCTGGTGCTTCATTCTTAGCCATATCTAAAGCTAATTCAAAAACTTGTGCCATTTCTGGATTTGGGTATGGTGCAGTTGGAAAATCTCCGTTTGGAAGTTCTTGTTCTTTGACTACCTTTACATTTTCATATCCTAATTCTTTTAAAACTCTTCTTACTGGAATGTTTCCACTTCCATGAATAGGAGTATATATTATCTTCAAGTCTTTTGCATCATTTTTCACTAACTCTTTTCTAATAGTTAATCCCTTAACTTTTTCTATATAAGCTTTATCTACATCTTCACCTATATAATTTAATAATCCTTTTTCAGTAGCTTCTCCTTCAGTTATTGTCTTTATACTTTCAAAATTTTTAACTTCACTTACCGCTGTTATAATCTTGTTAGCTTTTAAATCTGTAACTTGTCCACCAAATTCGTCATATACCTTATATCCATTATACATGCTTGGATTATGAGATGCTGTTATTACAATTCCACCTTCACAATTAAGATGTCTTACTGTAAATGAAAGTACTGGTGTAGGTCTTAAACTTTCATATAAAAATACTTTTACTCCATTAGCACAAAGTGTTAAGGCTGCTGCTTTAGCAAATTCCTTTGACATATTTCTTGAATCGTAAGCAATAGCTACCTTTGGATCTTGAAAATTTTCATTTAGATAATTTGCAAATCCTTGTGTTGCTTGAGATACAGTATATATATTCATTCTATTTGTTCCTGCACCTATTATTCCTCTAAGACCACCAGTTCCAAATTCTAAATCTTTATAAAATCTATCTTCAATTTCCTTATCATCTTTTATATTACGTAACTCTTCTTTTATCTCCTCAGATATAATATTTGAATTTAGCCAGCTTTCATATTTTTCTTTATACACTTTTCTAACCCCTCCTCTACTTATTTACAAGATATATTATACATCATATATTCCATTTTACAATAATAAAGTTATTTTTTACTTTTTTTACTTTTAAAGGAGCATATAATTATGCTCCTAATACTTTATTCTTTTTCATTATTTTCTGAATCCGAAACACTTGCATCTTCTTCAGCTTTTAAGTCCGAAACTAATTTACGTTCATTACTTATAGATGCAATTACACCTTTCAAATCATCTAGAATTAATATCTCCGAACCAAGTTCTAAATCAGCAAACCTATATAAATCTCCTAACTTTCCATTAGATACATCAATCTTTATACTTTTTGGTAATTCATCAGCCTTACAATTAACCTTTACAACCACTTTCTCTTTTTGTAATACAGCTCCTCTGTTATTAAGCCATTCTTCACCAACAAATTGAATAGGTACTTCTGATTGAATTTCTTCATTACCGCTTATTTCTTCTAAATCTATATGAATAATTTTATGACTCACTGGATCTCTTTGGATTTCCTTTATTAATGCCTTTTCTTCATTACCATTCATTGTATAATTAATCATTCCATGATCACCAACAGATGATATTTCTTTTGCAAGTTCTAAAGCACCAACTTCAAATAAAAGATTATTTATATGTTTTCCATAAATAACACCTGGCACTAACCCCTCTTTTCTTTCTCTTTTAGTATTATGTCCTTTACTTAGATTTCTCTCCATTAAACATAAGTTATTCAATACTCTTACACTCCTTTTATTTTTCTACATTCCTTTTCATTATTCCAATAAAATATAAAAATTATTCATTCTGCATAAAAATAACTCCATACCTTTAAAATTTTCAACATATATAACTCATTGAAATCTTATAGGCATAGAGTCAAAAATATAAATATTTTACAACTTATTAATTAACAATTATTCTCTTTTATCAACAAACTATATTCTTCATCAGAAAACACTCTAATTCCAGCCTTTCTTAAAATACTACAAGTTACTCCTTCACCCTTTATTTTATTTCCCGAAAACTTTCCATCATATATAAAATTGCAGCCACAAGACGGACTTCCTTCCTTTAATATTGCAGTATGAACATTAGAAAGTTTAGCTATCCTTAAAGTTTCCTTTGCACCTTTAATAAAATTTTCACTGACATCTCCCCCATCTTTAGTCATTACCTTTTTCTTATCTATTTTTTCATTATTCTCTTTAATTTCAGATGGTTTTCTAGGTGTAGTCAGACCACCAAGCTGTTCTGGACACACAAGTATAGCCTTATTATCTATAAGCAGATTAAGACAATCATTGTTCAGATTATTACTCCCATTATATTTACAATTAACTCCACACAAACATGCACTTACCAAATACATTTTCTCACCTCATTTTTAAATTTAAAATAGCTACTACATAACATGTAGCAGCTACTTATACATTTTATTCTTCTTCCCATTTAATTTTATCTAAATATAACTTAACATAATCATGACTCATTTTAGGATTTATTGTATCTTCATCACGAATTGTAATTACAGACATTGCCATAGCATATTTTACTGTATCTCTTAAAGATAATCCATTCATATATCCATATCCTAATCCAGCCACAAAAGAATCTCCTGCACCAGTAGTATTTTTTACAACCACATCACAAGCCTTTACTTTTCCTTCTTCTGTTCCATTAGTATAATAAGTTCCATCTGCATCTAAACTAATAAAAATATTTTTAATCCCTAAATCCAAAAAATACTTTCCAACCTTTTTAACATCTTCATATGAATTAATTTTTATTCCAGATAATACCTCAGCTTCATATCTATTAGGTTTTATTGTATGAAAGTATTTAATTAAATGCTTTATTTCTTTAGCTTTTGCAGCAGATACTGGATCTAAAACAAACTTAGTTTTACCTTCAAAGTTTTTCAAAATATATTCTAAAATTTCTGGACTATCTGAATCTAAGAAAGTATATTCAGCATTTTCTATTACATGTCTTTTTGCATCTATAAAATCTTCATCCATTTCATCTAAAGACGACATATCAACAATTGCTGATACCATTTCACCACATTCATCTAAAATTGCTAAATATGTAGGTGTTGACTTATTCTCAAGAATTAAACTATGTTCCATATTATATCCAATCACTTTGGAGTGTTCTAATATATTTCTTCCTTGTTCGTCATCTCCAACTATTGATATGAATTCAGTATTTACACCTACTCTAGCCATATTCTCCGCTATATTCCTACATACTCCTCCTAAAGAAATTTTGATATCTCCAGGTATTGAATCCATCTGTGTATACTTACTTCTGCTAAACCCTAAAATATCAACTATTGATGCCCCTAATACTAGTACGTATGAATTATTTTGTTCCATTTTATCTCTCCTGTTTATCATTATGTTAACTATATTATAGTATTATAATTTATTTTTATAAAAATTTAAATACATTACTATAACTTTATTTTAATTCTACTATAGTTACACCATCTCCACCTTCGCCATAAACTCCTAATCGATAACTCTTAGCATGTGGGTGTCTTTTTAACATTGTATTTATTGCACTTCTTAAAATACCAGTACCTTTTCCATGTACAATTGTTACTTCACCCAAATTAGCCATATATGCTTCATCTAAGTACTTATCAGCTCTATAGCAAGCTTCCTCAGCATCCATTCCTCTTAAATCAACACTGCTTTCAACAGATTTTAAGTTAAGGCTTACTTCTCTCCTCTTTTTCTTTTCCTTAACTTTTTGTGATCCTTTTGCTACCCTTAAATCTTTTAATTTAACATTAATTTTCATTATACCAGCTTCAACTTGAACTTCACCCTTTTTATCAGGCATAGAAATAATTATAACATTCTGATTTAGTGAAGGTAAATATGCATCCATTCCTAAAGTAACTTTCC
>CAKVFO010000023.1 GCA_934746785.1 uncultured Clostridium sp.
CTCTAATAGTACAACATCAAGAACATATTATTATTTTACATTATTTTTTTTATGAATATATTTTTTTTGCATATATTACTTTTTTCAAGTCTTATTCTAAGATATTTTTTTTTTGTGAAATATATAATATATTTTGCGACAAGAAATAATTCCTATATAGCCTTATGGTTCTAAACCATTTATTACTGAATCATTGTATAAAATTACTATATTCTTTTCACTATCAGATGAATAATCATTTTCCTGATTAAAATTTTGCCAGTTCGAATTGACTATTCTGAATTCTATTGATGCCGAATCGCCTCTTCCAAGCATTGTTTTTAAACCATTAAGAGATATTTCCAAATACTTATCAGCATCATCAACAGCATTAATCATCTTTATAAAATTTCCTGAAATATTCTTCTCTAAATTTACATACCATGGTGCACTATTTAAGTTCATACTTGCACTATCACAAAAAAACTTTTGAACCATATTATGATCATCAGTAAAATAGTAACGCATCCTAACATTATTTAAATCTATAGCTTCTTCTCCATTATTAGTTATAATAAACTTTCTACGAATTGTATTAGTCATAAAATCAGTAGTATTACCTTCAACCGCAAGGCTTAAATTTTCTTTGTTTTTATACTTAACCTTCACAATTACAGCATTAGTAGAATATACTCTCCCATCAGCTAAAGTTGCCTTTGCCGTTAGTTCCACATTACTTATACCTGATTTACCCTCTTTAGGAGTATATTCTATCTCATAGCTATCTCCTTTTGATTCACCTATTTTTTCTCCATCAGCAAATACTTCAACCTTATCTATTTTATAATCGGTGCCTGTACTTTCAACATTAATCTTAAATGAACTATTCTTAGAAATATCAAATATTGTTCCTTCCTGAGGGCTTGTAATTTTTATTACTTCAGGAATTGGTACTTCAAATAAAACCTTAAGCTCAGCCACCTTACTTTCTACTACATGTCCACTGTTTAACACAACTTTTGCTGTTAATTTAATTACTTTATCATAATCACCAGTTCTGTTTTCATCTACTGGAGTATAACTTACTCCATATGGTTCTTTTGAAGTTTCTCCTATCTTTTCTCCATCTGCATAGAATTCAACATGATCAACTTCATCATCATTTTTAACTACATTAGCTTTAATATTAACTGAAGAAATATCTTTTGCACAATCAAGAAATTCAGGAGCTTCAATAGTTACTTCTGCACCTTTGGATGGATTTTTACCATAAACTAATTCATCCCCTAAATATACAGGTACATTTTCATTTATTGCCATCTCCTTAGTAACATTACTTCTACTATAATCATTAAATGGGTCCCAATGAGATTTCCAGTTAGAATCTTGACCTGCAATTAATGCAAATTGAATTTCACGACTTCCGTGAAAACTATTTCCTGTCCAATCTAATTCTACATAGTAAATTCCTGCTTTTTCATCATAAACATAAGGCTCACTTACCTTGCAGCCTTTTTCATCTAAAGTTTTTGATTGATCATACATAACTTCCACTTTTATATCCTCAATGCTTCGACCTGCCTCTTTTAACTCTGAAATATTAAAATAATATCTTGCCTTCATGTTAGATTCTAATCTTGGAGGACAGCTTGTATCATTAGTAACCTTAACAGTTACTTGAGTTCTTTCTGAGTTTTCTTGTTCTAATTTTGTACTTGCATAGTATGGTCTAACATCTTTTTGACTATCTCTGTAATCCGGTTGTGCTTTTTTACCTTCACCATAAATATCATATAAACCAGCTAAAGCACCTACAAAACCTGCATTGTAATCCACTGCTACTTCATTATAAACAAAGTCAGTTCTTACATCTTTGTGTACATCATTGTTATCAGGTCCTCCAACTAAAGCTCCCCATAAAGTATGCTTACATTCAACTGGATCTAACATACTATTAGTATCTGAACCATGAGCTGCCCTATGATGTGGATACTTAGCTGATGTTTCATCATATCCTACCTCATAACATCTATGTTCTGGATTGTCTCCTAATATATAATCCATTTGATTTTTACACCATTCAACTGCTTCTTTACTTCCATAATACTTATTATAAGTTAAAGCTGTAAGCTGAGCTGCTGCATTATATCTACATGAGCCCCATGTATTAACTACCCTAAAACCAGCTGGTGTTGGTTTTAAAAAAGTTTTATCATTTGGATTTTCATGTTTAATTCCAGCCCAATATTCAACATTCCATCTAAAGAAATATAAATGTTCAAGACTGTTACTTACTGGAGCAAGCTTTGCAAAAACGCCTCCCCATACAACATCCCATGAATGAACCCAAATATTTTGCCATGAACTATCTGTAGTATCTATTATCTTTTTCATATAACCAGTATAATAACCTGTTGAATCTACTGCTGTAATATCAGTTATATACTTCATTTCTCCAGTAGCATAATATAGCCATATAGCTGCCCATGACATTTCATCTTCATCATAAGCTGATCCATAAAATCCTCCAGAGAATCCAATTCCTCTATTTGCTACTGCAAACTTATAAAGAGCTTTTGCTGTATCTAAACATTTTTCTGCATATTCAGGATCAGTTTTCATAAAGTTTAAATAGTTAACTGCTAAAGAAGCTGCTGCTCCTGCACATTGATCACTTGCTGGAGTTTCACTTGTAGCAAAAAATGCTGGTCTTGGAGTTGTTTGAAGTTCCGGGGCACCCCAATAAGAATGGTCCGTTGTTCCATCACCTATCTGATAAGCAAATGCTACAACATCACCATTTTTATCTCTAAAGGTACATCTCATGAAATAATCATTAAACCATCTTAAAATACTTTCAATATGATCCTGTTCACCTATTTTTACATAAGAATCTCTAAATTCATAATATCCCCACCCAAGAGTTGAACCAGTATAACTTTGTGGAAGACCAAATTTAACATGATCTCCTGCATCATGATATCCTCCACTTAAATCAACAGTACCATCACCATCTGGATCTAATGCAGCTTTATTAGCTTCTATAAACTCTTCTGACATATTAGTGCCATATGGATTTTCATCTGTCTTAGTTTTTAGTGGAATCTTTTTATCTTCTTGATGACAATTTCCTCTCCAGCTCAATCTAGTATTACCTTCCACATCTCCGCACTTATTAGCATCATAAAAATACATAGATAACTGAAATGCTCTTGCATAATCTTTTTCTTTAATTTCCTTCTCATCATCCTTTTCCTCTATTGAAGTTTCTTCTTTTGACTCTGCAATTTCATCTGCTTTTACACTATTTCCTGTTACGCTAATAGTCATAAGTAAAGACATAACTGTAAAATATGATAAAAGCTTTCTCAAAGTTTTTCTTTTCATTCATATCCTCCCCTTACACAATTTCCCTTCAGTCTAAATAGTATTTATTTTAATTATATAAATCAACAAAATCTCATATACTCTATATTTTTAAGCATCAATTAGATTATTTCATCCATTAAGTCACTTTAAGATAAAATTGCTATAAGTTTTAGAAATAAATATAAGGCTATATAACTTTAAAGTTATATAGCCTTATATTTATTCTCTATTAAAATTTCCGCTGCCGCAAAAATTGAATCATCTTTATCCATTATTTTATTAAAAGATTTTATACTATCTGCTTCCTCTTCTATGCTACATACTGCTCTTACCATATCTCCATATTTAGCAGGTTTTCTATAGGATATTTTTATTTCCTTTATATCATACCCTTCTAATAAATATTTAGCTATAGGTTCAATTATCCAGGATATATATCTTGAATTATTAGCATGTTTATTAGTATCGATGTCTCCATATCCCACATTAAATATTTCTTCATTATACATATCTTCAATTGTTTCAATTTTTCTAAAAACATCTGTATTCTTCATTGTGTCAATTCTATTTTCATCAATGCTTAAATTAAAGATTTTTCTTATATTTTCATCTTCATCTTCGCCTTTATATGGTCTTCCTTGCTTCATATCCAATAAAATCCATAACGAAAAAGCTTCTGCTACTTTTTCTCCATTCTTACTAAACATCTCAAACTTAACATTTAAATATGATCTCTTATAAGCACTTGGAGTAATTACCACCTTAAATTCTTTTCTTATATAATTATAATTATATAACTTCAGCTGCCATCTATAAATTATCCAGGTTAAATTCTTATCATTCATGTATTCTATACCTTTACCTGATTCTCCATCTAAAGATAACTTTACAAATGAATCCTGAAAATAATTTATTATACTTGATAAAAAAAGTTTCTTATTAACATCTAAATCAAAATACTGATTTTCATAAATCTTTTCAACAGCTCTCATATATACCATCCCTCGCCAACCTAGCTTTTTTAACATAATGAATATACAATAACGCCAGCCTTCTTGTCAACTTTTTCCAATAACTTTTAGTTTATTTTAAGATTAATTAAAATTTATTTAGTACAACAAGTTGTTTTTATAAACCTTTATGTTCTATAATTCTTTCAAATCCCATTTCAAATAATTCTTCTTTAGTTATAGAATTATTATAATAAAAAACTGTATTTCCTTTCTGATACACTCTTGCTGAAAAGGCCTCATTTTCTTGCTTAAGAGTTACCTTTTCACATAGTTTAGCATTACATTTATAATCATGTCCTGATTTAAATACTGAAAGATTAAAAATACAATACCTTCCTGTACTTATATATCCTACTGGAAAATGAACATAATAATCTAAATCAGTTTCTTTTAAATTTAACCCTTGCATTGGATAGTCAAATTCTATAGCTTTAATATTTTGACTCTTTAAAAATTTCACACTACTATTAGTCAATAAATTACTGCTTTTAAATATATCATAAGTCTTTTTATCAAGAAATTCTTCTGCTGACTTTATTCTAGGATCTCTTCTTATCTTATTCAAAAGCCTTCCAGGTATTATATTTATATATGGATATAACTTTCTCAAATGATATACAGTTCCCCAGTCATTAGCCACAACTTCAAAATATTCATCATCCACATCAATTAAGTTAAAAATTCTATCCAATTTATTTATACCTTCATCTGTTAGATAAGGAAAAACACATGTTAGCTTTTTATTTTTTTCCTTAATACTCTGCTGAACTAATTTAAAATCTTCTGGTTTTTGAATACGATTTTCACAAAATTCCTCTCCAAAATATACTCTATTATAATCATCTAGAACTTTAGCAACATTTTCAGCTCTTCTTATAAAAATCACCTTTTCCATAATATCTATCTCCTTAATAATAACATCTTTCCATACAATCTTTATTGTATATTTCTTTATAAATTCTCATTACATCAAACTTGATATCTTTTGGATTAGGTGATGTATTTATGATATCCCTTACCTTAGATAAAAATTTTATATCTTTCTCTTTCTTACTTGTTAAAAATTCTCTTCCAACAATCTTAAGAGAGTCAATTTCTGATAAATTCAAATTACCAAGAAAACATGCTCCACATGCACTTGATAGAGACATCTGATGTTCTTTATATTTAGCTGCTATATCAGGAACTTTATTATTAGAAAATGAACCCTTTTTATAATAATTTTTAATTTTTCTTATAGCTCCACATCCACCTCCAGCAAAATTAGCATTTCTCACATAATTGCCTAGTGAATGATCATATGTACAATATCCATCATCATATTGACAGCTTGAATTTAAAACTAACATTTCATATTCTAGCTCTGGATTTCTAATTTTTAATTTATTAATTTCATCTATAGTCATATGTCTAGGAAGTATTATTCTAGTCACCCCCATATCCTTGTAAAAATTAACAGCCTCATAATTATATATAGATGAACATGTACTCATATGTATTTGTATATCATATCCTTCATCTTTAATAAATTGAAGTAATCCTATATCTGATATTATTACTGCATCTGCCTTGGCATTACACATACTTTCAAGGCACTCTGCTACAAATTCATACTGCTCATCACTACAAAAGGTTTCATTCATAGTAACGTAGACATTATTCCCCGCAGCATGACTTATATTTACAACTTCTTCAAGTTCATCATATGACTTCAAATTAGAAACCCTATATGGTCGTCTATTTATTATTGGTATTTTATATTTAGCATTAACTTTATCATCAATAACACCACAATAAACCTCATCCGCACCAGCTTTAATTATTCTATCAATTTCCTCCAAAGACCCTAAAGGTGCTAATATCTTCATAAGTTCTCCCCCCTCAATAAGAGTTTTGCATTTCACTATCTTCATATTAATTATATCAATTACATAATTATCCTTTCAATAATTTTATATCATATTTTGTATTTATTTGTAATAAATACAAAACACGCCATGCTCTTTTAGAAAACTAATTACTAGCATGAATTTTCAAACCATAGAATAAAAAGTGAACATCCTTATAAAAATACTGTTTTAAAGATGTTCACCTATATTCAAATAACTTATTTAATTTATCACTTTATTTAAAAATGTAGCTTTAAAAATCTATTTTCTTAAGTTCTGCAAACTCATATTCATCCAAAGGAAGTTCCTTTAAAACCTCAATAACTTCATCAAAATTGTCTATAAGATTAATTCCCTTTTCCTGAAGCATAAATTCAAGAGAATTATTTTCCCAAGAAATCCATCTCGAATAAGATTCCATTTCTTTTTCGTACTTATAGTATTCATCATTTTTACTTAATTCTTTTTTAACTTCATCACAAATAAAAAAGTTACATACATAACTTCTATATTTAGCTGGAATCATACATCCTTCTCCTGCTTTAACAAAAGGACAAGTTCTAAAGAATATAGTTTTATCATGATTTTTATATTTTTCTTCTTGAGCTTGTTCACTCTCTATAAACTCGTTATATTTCTCTTCATCAAAACCTCCTTTTGCATGGATATAATAATTGTAAACTTTCACTTTTGGTAAGCTTAAAATATGATTTAATATTTTTAGACCTTCTTCAGATTTAGTCATTTTGTGTATTTCACTCAAAGTAAACTTAGGGAAATACCAACAGCATCCTCTGTTTTTTGTAGACGTTAAGCTGATGCCACAGGTACTTGAACAAGTATAGCATGAACTACAACTATATTGTGGTGTTCCACAATCATTTATTAACTTTAAATTAGCCATATTTTTTCATTCCTCTTTTTCATTGATATACCTATATTGTAATCTTTTATTTAAAAAAAGATAAGCCTAAAAATTAGACTTATTTTCCTAAGATTTCATTTATTATTTCACTAAATTTAACATTTCTATAACAGCTTCTTTTGTGTAAAAAGTATAGTAATTAGTAGTTCACATATCAAAAACTACTTTCATTAATGTAATAAACCTGTTGAGTATTATCTTTCTTCAATATTCCAAATAATTTATCATAGTATGGTAGAACAAAATAAAGTCTATTTTCTCCATTAACAGTCTTTGCTTGAAGTCCTTCTATCTCTGGTGTCTTAGAGTTTTTTGTTTTCTTTACTCCAGTAATTGAAACTGTTGATTGAAGAGTCCCTTTTGTATTCATTTTACAAATTTGTGCAATTTGTTCTTCAGCTCCTCCACTAACATAAATATTTGATATTCCTGTCATTTCAACCCCTTGAAATGACTTATTAGGCCAAACTCTAGAATTTCCCTTCTGAGTAAATGATGCTAAACATGCTGATGTAGCTTTTCTCATATCCAAATTAGTCTCACTAGTATCCTTTAAAAGCATTTTTAAAAGTGCATTTCTGTCATATATACTGTACATAAAATCATTATTTGTATTACATACCCTAAAAATAATTCTATTATTATCTTGTGATGTAGCTGCTGCTACTCTCTTAGTTGTTCCTATACTAGTAGCTGTTTTATTGGCATAATTCATGAAACTAAATCTTTTCATAGCAGTATAATCTATATTCTTTCCAGCAGTATACTTAATAACTCCAATTTGAAGGGACCAGTTCATATTATCAGTAGATGATGACTTACATCCTACAAGGAAATATGATTTATTCTCATATTGCATATATTCTAAACTTTGTCCATGTCCACAATTAGTTAAAACCATCTCATCTTTATAAGTTGCTGTATCTCCTTTTATAGTACATCTTGAAAGATATGTTGTGCTTCCCCTTCTTTGAGTTACATAAAGATAGCTTGATCCTATATAAAAGTTTTGAACATTTAAGTTATGATTCAATCCTTTAATAGTATAAGCTAACTTTGGCGTTACTGATTTTGTAGCAGCTGCCTGTGTTGTAACAGCAGTTGATATAAGTATTAAAAATGGCATAAATGCTAATAATAATTTTTTTAATATCTTATTCATTATTATACCCCCTTTTATTTTCACCCTTATTTTATCATACATTCCATTTTTATTCAGAACCAAGTGGCTGACGCCACGCTTTTCAGCGCAGGAAACCACTTTGCTACTGCAAGTTCTTCTTCATCCCTTGTAATAGATCTATCTCCTTCTACTTCTGCAAAAAATTCCATTAAGATAGTATCTGTAAAGAACCAGGGCTAACTTTTTTAGGCAGTATACCAATTTAGTATACTGCCCTAATATCTTAAACTCTTGGATTAACATGCACCATACAATGTTTTACCATTGGGAATTGCTTTTCAATAGAATCATGTACATTCTGAGCTATTTGATGTGTTTCTATAAGTTTTTTATTTCCATCTGCTGCAATTTCAATATCTACATAAATTTTTGATCCAAAAAGTCTTGTTCTTATAACATCAATATCAATAACTCCTTCTTCTTTTAATATAACCTTTTTCATTCTTTCTACTGTCTTCTCATCACAAGATTTATCAATTAACTTATCAATAGAATCTTTAAAAATATCATAGGCAGCCTTTACTATAAATACAGCAATCACTACGCTTGCAATAGAATCAGCCATAACAAAGCCTAACTTAGCTCCACCTATACCAATTAATGCGCCTATAGATGATAAAGCATCTGACCTATGGTGCCATGCATCTGCCATTAATGCACCTGAATTAATCTGTTTAGCTGCTGCTCTTGTGTACCAATACATCCATTCCTTAATTGCTATTGATACTATTGCTGCAACTAAAGCTATAGTTTTAGGTATTAAAAAGGTCTCATTTTCTCTATTAATTATCTTAACTATCCCTTCATATCCAATACCTATTCCAGTAGCACATAATATTATAGCTAAAACTATTGAAGCCACGCATTCAAATCTTTCATGACCATATTGATGCTCTTCATCTGAATCTTTCCCGGCAATACGCACACCTATTATAACAATAAATGTACTAAATACATCTGAAGCTGAATGTATCGCATCAGAAATCATAGCCCCTGATTTTCCAAATATACCTGCTAGTAATTTAAATAATGATAATAGTAAGTTAATTAAAATACTTACCTTAGAAACTCTCATAGCAATATCTTTATTACTACAATTTTCTTTAGTTTTAAAACTTAGTAGTTTCATAATAGTTACCTCCCCTATATTGTTAAGATAGCTCTATGACACCTGCTATTTATCAAATATCTTCTCCCATTCCTAATTAGCATTATTACTATAGCTTATTAGGGATTTGAATTTTTTTAACATCTATTTTCTCTATAAACGTTAAAAAAACACCTATGGAACAATAACTACTGTCCCACAGATGTAGTTACCTAATCATCTGCTGCCACAACTAAATAGTGGCCCGGCCATAAAATTAACTGGCCTGCTCAGTTTGTACTGTAAATTTGTATGCAGTGCAAAGAGTATTTTATATATAATATTCTCAATTCCTATTTTTGTCAATACCTTATAGAAAATTTTTCTTATTTCTTTTCTTTTTTAAATATTTTACAATGGTTTATAGTAATATTTATAGAAAGGATATATATAAATGACAGGGAAACAACATATGATAATTGGTACTACTGCCTCCTTAACTATGAGTGCATTTCTTATTTCAAGCAAGTCAATCAACAGTACACTACCAGTTATAGCTTTAGTAGGCGGAAGTATTATTGGATCTTATATGCCAGATATAGATTCTGATAAATCTAAAGCATCTCAAACATTTAATAAGGCAGTAACATCTTTAATAATTGCCTTTACATTGGCCTATATAACAGGACAAGCTTTAAATTTTAAAAACTTAGCTAATCTATTAAAAATCAATGGACAAAACTTATCTGGAATAACCTTATTCTCTATACTCACTATACTAGGTAAGCTTTCTCCTCATAGAATGTTTACACATAAAATACTTGGAACTTCTTTATTTTGCCTAAGTGTTTATCTAATGGGGAACTTATATATTACCTTTGGTTTTATTATGGGATATGTCTTACATATTGTCTGTGATAGGTTTACAAAGAAAGGAAAGTATCTTAAATTCTTCGAGCTTAAACTTCCATGTAAAAACTCTAGAAACAAAACACACATAAGCTGGTAAAAATGAGGTATTAAAAAAATAAAAATTCTTCTTTTGCCAAATTCAAAGAGGCTTATAGAAAATTTTTAACCGACTGCTTTGTCTTGCAGAGGTTAAAAATTTTGCTATAAGCCTCTTCATTTTATCTTTTTGATACACTCACCTTTTATTAATCTTCATCAAAGGATAATGTTTTTCTATGCATTCCTATATTTATAACTAATGTTATTGCTACTATTGTAGTTAGTAATGAACTTCCTCCATAACTTAAAAGAGGAAGTGTTATTCCTGTAATAGGCATAAGCTTTATTGTCATCCCTATATTTTGAAAAATAGCAAAAAGTATATATGATACCATCCCTATAGATATTAAAGTTCCAAAAATATCTCGCGCTGTTTTAGATATGTCTATCATCTTAACAATCATTATTCCATATAAAGCTAAAATAAAGATTCCTCCTATAAATCCCCATTGTTCACTTATAGCTGTAAAAATAAAATCAGTTTGTACCTCTGGAACATGACTTGATGCATAACCTGCCTCAATAGTTGGATCTAAGTGTAGTTTATTACCAAATAAACCACCTGCACCAACTCCAATAAGACCTTGATTTAATTGATAGCCATTAGAATTATCACTTGATACTGGACTTATAAATTCTTTAATTCTAGCCTTTTGATGAGCTAATATAAGATTTGAATTCCATAGTATAACTATAATAATTAACAATGCAGAAAATCCACCATATATAATTCTCTTATCAAGCCCTGCTAAAAAAAGAATTCCTAAAACTATAAAGAAACATACCATCGTCATTCCCATATCCTTTTGAATAAGAATCAAAAACATAGGAAGTGCTGAATATGCTGCTAATATGCATAAGTTTCTAATATCATTTATTCTTCCATCCATATCTTGAATTTTTTTTGACAACATTAAAATCAATGAAAACTTAGCTAGTTCTGCCGGTTGTATCTGACATATCCTCAAATTAATCCATCCATAAGCACCATTAACCTTTTGACCTATTCCTGGAATCCATACTGCTACAAGAAGTACTATAGTTACCCAATATATTAAATTTGTAACATCATATACATCTCTATAATCAAGACATAAAAGCAGATACATTATAATCATAGATACTGCAAACCATATAAATTGCCTTTTAACAAAAATATATGGGCTGCTAAATTTATCACCTTTAGTACATAGATATATATTAAGTATTCCAAATAAACTTAAAACAATCATAGATACTAATAATGGTACTTCTATTGATTTCATTCTTCTTATGTTTAACTTATTCTTTCTTACAATTTTAAAGTTTCCCATAAATATCCTCCTACCTCATATACAATTATACATTTTTTGGAATATATTTTCTCGATAAAACTTTAATTATAAGATTTTTTTAATTTTTAAGCTGCACTTTCTTCCTTGCCAGATTTCTTTTGTTTTAAATTATCTATCATTATAAATAATCCAGCAAGTAATGTTCCTGTTATTGAATGCCAAACACATGATACAGCACTTGCAATAGCTGCTTCTGGTAATGATTGAAAATGTGATGATGCCAAGTTAGTTGCAAGGCCTGCATTTTGCATACCTACTTCTATTGATATAGTACGCTTTTTAGCTTTTGACATTTTAGTTAACACACCTACTCCATATCCAAGTATATATCCAATTGTATTATGTAAGAATACAGCTACAAAGATTAATAAACCTGATTTTACAAAGTTACTTCCTTGAAGTGCTATTACACCACCTACTATAAGTGCAAGACCAATAACTGATACCCCTGGCATAACTTCTTTAACATCTTTAAATCCTTCCTTTTTATCTAAAGCAAGATTTAATAAAAATCCTATTGCAATTGGTAATATAGTTACTATTAAAATACTCTTAAACATTCCCCATGCCTGAACATCTATTTGTTCACCTGCTAATTGAAGTACTAAAAAAGGTGTTAATATGGGTGAAAGAAGTGTAGATGCTGTTGTCATTCCTACTGAAAAAGCTACATCTCCCTTACATAAGAAAGACATTATATTAGAAGAAACTCCTCCTGGACAACATCCTACTAATATAAGTCCAACCCCAATTCCTGCTGGCAAACCAAGAATCTTTGTTATTGAGAAAGCTACTAAAGGCATAATTGTATATTGAGCACATGCTCCTATAAATATGTCTAATGGTCTTTCTGCTAAGATTTTAAAGTCCTGCTTAGTTAAAGTCATCCCCATTCCTAACATTATAATTCCAAGAACAACACTTTGTTTTGTTCCCTTTACCCAGCTAAAAAGATCTGGAAAAATAAATGCTACTACTGCTACAGCAATAACAAATATTGATGTTTGATTTGATAAAAATTTACTTACTTTTTTTAATAATTGCATTTTTTAAAGCCCCCTCTATTATAAAAAAAAAACCTTGTCTCTTAAAAGAGACAAGGGTAATAAATTTCCACTGCGGTACCACTCTAATTGCTGAAAATATCAGCCACTTATACATATCACTTCTGAATATGAAACACTATAACGTATGTTAGACGTATAAACTTACTTAATAATATTTCAGTTTATCTGCTCAAAGGAGATTTTCGTATAGCTCTAAGTACTGTTTCTCAGCAAACAACAGCTCTCTGAAATCTTTCACTATAGTACTCAGCCTTATCACTGCATTTATCTTTACATATATGTTAAACTTTTCAACTTAATTTGTCAACTTTCTTACTCTATAAAAACTTCTTTAAGATAATCTAAAACAAATTTATACTTCTACCTCCTTAAATACTAACGGAAATTTTGCTTTTCGGTTCTTTTGCGGCACTACATTTTTTTCTTTTTAACGTATTGGACGACTTACATATTGGAAAGCCAGTTATAATCAGTACTCGCTCTCAAAAAAAGTTTTAAATTTCCTATACATAAAAAAAGGTACTTAAATAAATAAGTACCTGATTGAACCACATATAAAACTTCTCTGTATACAAACTGCTGAAATTATTAAATTGCTAAAAAGAAATAAAATCAGTCAGATTGCATACAAATTTTTATTGAATTTTATTAGAAATTTTAACTTGTATTTCAATTATATATTACAATTGTATTTATTTCAATATTAAAGAAAACCATATGTTTTATTTTATATTTTCTTGTTGCAATTATTATCTATTTATTAATTTTTACCCCAATATTTTTCTCTTTGCTGTTTTTGGTCGTATATTGTTATGATATAATTATATTAATATAATACAAATGATAAAATGGAGGTTAAAAAAATGCTTAATTCTATTTTTTCATCACTAAAACCTCTAGGATTTAATGATTTTGATGATATAGAAATATTTAAAAAAGAAGAAAAAACTCAAACAGCAGTAAAGGGAAATATAAAAAAAGAGTTTTGTACCAATATAGATATTAATACTTTAATATTTGATAGAGAAGTAACCTGTCCAGTATGTGCACAGCCGTTTAAAACTAAAGCAGTAAAGTCTAATGCTCCAAGAATAAAATCAAGAGATTCTGACTTTTTAATAAGATATAATATCATAAATCCCCTGCTTTATGATGTATGGTTATGTCCAATATGTGGGTATGCAGCTTTAAAAGGCGATTTTCATAAGATTAAAAATCATCAGAAACCTCTTATTATTGCAAAAATCAGTAATCAATGGCAAGGTAAAAAGTATCCACCTATATTAAATGAACAAAATGCAATTGAACGTTTAAAACTTGCTTTATTTAATGCTGTTGTTGCAGAAGCTCCTAATAGTACTAAAGCATATATTTGCTTAAAAGTTGCTTGGATATATAGACTTATTGAAAATTATGAAGAAGAAAGAAGTTTTCTTTTAAAAGCTTTAGAAGGTTTTCTTTTGGCTTATAGCAATGAATATACTCCTTTCTATGGATTAGATTCTCATGCTCTTATGTATTTAATTGGTGAATTATATAGAAGAACTGATAACGAAAAAGAAGCACTTGTTTGGTTCGGAAATGTAGTTATAAGCAGAAATGCGCCATTTAAAATTAAAGAAAAAGCAAGGGATATGATTGATGTTATAAAAGACTCTCAAAAAAGCAATTAATTGTTAAAGTCAGGGTTAAATCTCCCTGACTTTATATATTAATTAAGGCTGCTCTAAATTTTATTTCCATTTCACTTTCATATGCCATAGTTCCTAAAATATTTTTCCCACCATCATGAGAATTAAATTTTAATTTTACTACTCTTTGATTATCTCTACTTCCAATAATCATATCTTGACGCCTTTTCCATGAATCATTTCCATATACAGACTTAGTGTAGACTTCATAATTATTACCTACTATTCTTTTACCTTTGAATAATACTACATCCTCATCTGAATATTGAATAACTCCACGAAGCTCTTCTCTAAAGTTTTCAGAATCTACCTCAATAAACTGTACTTTTTTATCACATTCTCCTAAAACCCATACTCCTCCAAAATGCCAAGATGCAGTATCTTTTCCCCAATGATTTTCAACTAAGTATGATGAAATATATTCTCCTTGAATTTCTACTATATCTCCTCCATCATATTTTATAACTCCAGTTAAAATCTTTCCATTATCAGATGAAATTTTAAGTTTAGTACATCTTTCGTTATTTCTATTACCAATTATCCAAATTCCAGCACTTGTCCAAGAAGATAGGACAGGCTCTTCTTTAATTTGAACTCTATACATATTATCCTTATCTAACCTTGCCTTAAACTGCTTTGATTCTTCCCCACAATAGACTACTGTTCCAAAAAAGCTTTCACCATGGTTATTAGATATAATATTAATATCCCTTATACACTTATTTGACCTATCACCAAGAATACAAACTCCTTCATTTTCCCATCTTCCATTAGTTATATTCTTGCCTTCAATTTTATAAGCAGCCATATTAGTAATCCCCCTATAATATTTCTATTAATTATAAAATTATATTCTTTATTATAGGATTTATTACTTCTTATATACTAATTAGATTTAATATGTTTTTTTCTTTCAACTAGCCTTCCCATAAAGAAAGCTATAATACCTACACCTATTCCTGTTTGAACACAAAATAGCAAGCTTTCAATTTCTCCTGGCAGTTCTCCACCAATCATTTTTTCCATTACAGGTTCAAACCAAGGCTCAGTTTCTTCACCTTGAATTTCCGATATCATAACACTTCCTGCATCATCAGATCCTCCAAATTCTGCTCCCTTTAAAGCAAATAGAGGAATGATAGCAATTGCTATTGCTATAACTAATAATATTAATACTGTTTTAGAATCTTTTTTCATATTATGCTTCCTCCTTTAAAAATCCTATAGATTTAAGCTCTAAATCTGCATACTTCTCTAAACCTATAATAACTATTACAGTTAATATACCTTCTATAATTGCTAAAGGAACTTGTGTTGGAGCAAATACTCCTAAAAATTTAGCCATAGAAGCTAAGATTCCTCCATCAGCTGATGGATAAGCAATTGCAAGCTGAATACTTGTTACACAGTAAGTAAATAAATCTCCTAAAGTAGCTGCTAAAAATACTCCTACTCTTCTATTAACTTTAAACTTCATACATAATTTATAAATAAAATATGATAATATAGGCCCTGCTATTGCCATTGAAAAAGTGTTAGCTCCAAGACTTGTTAGTCCACCATGAGCTAGTAAAATTGCTTGAAAAATTAATACTATAATTCCTAAAATACTAACAGCAAAAGGTCCAAATAAAATTGCAGCAAGTCCTGTCCCAGTCATATGTGAACAGCTTCCTGTAACTGATGGAATTTTAAGAGATGATATTACAAATACAAAAGCTCCTGACATTGCTAGAATAACAAGAGACTTTCTATCTTTTTCTAGAGTTTTCTTAATAGATATGAATCCTAAAATTAAAAATGGTAAACTTATAATTCCCCATGCTATACAATATTTAGGTTGAAGATACCCCTCCATAATATGCATAGCTGATGCACTTTTACTTATACTTAATAAAAGTAGAGTTAGTGTCACAAATAAAGTAATTTTTCTTTGATTCTTCATAAATTTTCCTCCTTTAAAGTAAAAAAATGCATAATTTAATGATTCCCACTCATTAAATACGCATCTAAAACAAGCCTTATTTTGTATAAATAAGACTTTTTTGCATAATACTATCACTCGTAATATTACACACATTATATAAAAGGCAGGTATTCTGACTTAAGACTAAGGCTTTATCCTTCCCAAAGAAATTTTCTTAAGTGGATTATATTAAAGCTATATACATCTAACACAGCGGCGGGACCGTAAGAGACTTTCACCCTTTTCCCTATTATCCTGTAAAATAAAAAATACAGGCACCCTCTATACTTTAATTTTGAATTTAAAACTATTTTTTACAAACAAGATTATTTTATAATTTTTTATCAGTTTTTGTCAAGTACAAAGTGGCTGACGCCACGCTTTTCAGCGCAGGAAGCCACTTTGTAAGCCATGCAAAAGGTTCTAAAAGCAAAATAATTTCCTATTAAAATAGAATTTAATTATTTTGCTTTTCGGTTCTTTTGCGGCACTACATTTTTCTTTTTAACGTATTGGACGACTTACATATCAGAAAGCCAGTTATAATCAGTGCTCGCTCTCAAAAAAAGTTTTTAATTTCCTATACGTGTACAAAGTGGCTGACGCCACGCTTTTCAGCGCAGAAATAATATTTTTATGCTCCAAATCACAACCAGTCGCTTTCAAAAAAAAGTTTTTAATTTCCTATATGTTAAAAAAATGAGGCTATTAAACCTCATTCCAAACATATTATTCAAACAACTTTTTATAATAGAATCCACTTGTATATAATGCCGCTGCTGGATTGTGACCTAATACTCTATCCTTTGTTATAAGTGTTGTAATAGGTGCATCAGAGTATTTTATAAATAGTGAATCATGTCCAACACATAATCCCACTATTACATTAAGATCTGTTTTTTCTTTATTAAGAAGTCTAGCTTGTAATATTGGATTACATAAAGACTCATGACATCCTGGCTGTAACTTTAGCTCTTCAGGAATTCCTATTTCAGTCTTATCTGTTCCTCCAACTTTACATGCTACTGCATAAGGTTCAAGACCTTTATGTTTTAAATACTTTGCAAATATTTGACTTTCTTTAAGAAGGCCAACACATGTAGCAATTCCTATTTTCTTAGCCCCTATCTTCTTTGCAAACTCTGCAATTTCTTCTACTCTCGTTATTTTTCCATAGAAAGTTCCTTCTATTTCAGCTGCAGATATAGCTAGCTTTCTATCTTCTGGACTTTCCTTATAGATTTCATTTACAGCTTCAATTTCTTCTTTAGGTGTATTTACTGTTAAACAAAACTCAGGAAACTTTTTATCCTTTCTAAAACAATTATGTACTCCACATGATGCACAACTTAATTTTTCTTCACTCATTTTTCGCCCCGCCTTTTATTTACTTTTTTACTTATTATTATAATACTTATTTTGAAGAAAGAGCAAGGTTAAGGGTATATTACAATTAGGATTTAGCAAGTATTCTTTTTAGTTCAGCTACTGTCTTAGGATATAAATCTTGATTTTTTATTATATTATTTTTCTTAAGTTCTTCAACTATTTCAAGCAGCATAGGTACCTTTAAATTTGAAGTTTCTTTATTTATAATACTCTTTAACACCTCTAAAGATTCTCCATCTTCTACAACTTTTCCATTATCAAAAACTACTATTCTATCTGCCCATCTATAAGCAAAATCCATATCATGAGTAGAAATTATAATAGTTTTTTCTTCCTTTGAAAGCTTCTCTAAAACTTCCTCTAATATTGAAATATTTAAAGGATCTAAAGATGCGGTTGGTTCATCAAATATAATAACCTCAGGATTCATAGCTATTATATCTGCAATACTTACTCTCTTTTTTTCTCCTCCACTTAAATAATGAGGAGGCCTGTCCTTAAATTCTGTAATATTCATATACTCCATAGACTCATATACTCTTTTTTTAACTTCTTCTTTAGAAAGCTTTAAATTCATAGGTCCAAAGGATATTTCACCTAAAACAGTAGAAGCTATTATCTGATTATCAGCATCTTGAAAAACAATTCCAACACCTTTTCTTAATTCATTAAAATCCTTTTTGGAAATGACTTTTCCTTTATAAATTATGTCACCTTTACTTGGAGTTAATACCCCATTTATATTTAAAAAGAAAGTAGATTTTCCAGCTCCATTAGATCCTAATACCGCAATCTTTTCTCCCTTATAAATATCTAAATTTATATTTTTAAGAGCTTCCTTATCATTTCCATATGTATAACTTAAATCTTTTACTTGTAAAATAAGATTTTTATCCATAATCAACCTCCGCTTACTTAGTAAAATAATAAATAATAAAAATTAATATATAATATATAACTGCACAAAAAATGTGTTTTATCTTAAGCTTTTTTTCCTCTTCTAAAAAAAGAATGTCTCCATCATAACACCTAGACTCCATAGCACTATAATATTGTGATGCTTTTTTTAAAGATACTATAAATAAATTACTTAAGGTATTTCCAAAGGTCTTTATGGATGTTTTATAATCAACATATCCAAGCCTTGATTTTGCTGAATTAGTCATCTTAAGCTGAACTTCCATTATAATAAATATAAATCTATAAATCATATTCATAAGCTCTGTTATTATTTTAGGCATATGAAATCTTCTTAATACGGAAATAATTTCTCCAGCAGTTGTTGATAATGTCATCATATAAAGTGAAGTTACAGCTCCAAATGCCTTAACCATTATTTCTAACATTTCTATTACACTTTTTCTCGATGCATAAATGTAAAAATATCCCAAATTTAAGTTATACTCCCCTAAAGGATTTTTTGAGATTCCTATAGCTATTGATACACCTGCTAAAATCATGAAAGTAACTGGAATAGTTAATAAACTTAAATAATCATGAATATGAACCTTTCCTTTATATACTGTTAAAATACCCATAGTAACTGATATGAAAATAGACACATAAATATTATTAAGTCCTATACATAAGAATAATGTAATAACAGAAAATATAACTTTAAATGATGCATTCAATGACTTAAGTCCTGATAAATATGCGTAATAATCCATGGAATATATATTTTCATGGTTATGCCTTTTCAACTTATCTCCCCCTAAAAAGGGCTGTCTCTCTATGAAACAGCTCATTAAAATATTTTTCTTATTGTTCTGGAACAACTGCAAAGAAAATTAAATCAGCATCACTATCATTAATTAAACTATGTTCATGTCCTTTTGGACAATAATGACATATACCTGCTTTAACTTTTTCATATTCTCCATCATATAATACTTTTCCATTTCCCTCTAAAATATAAATTACTTCGCTGCTTGTATCATGAGTATGTAATCCTATAGTTGCTCCTGGTTCAAGCTTTCCATAAAGAATTTTATTCTTTTCATCAACTGACATTTTTGCAATTAAAGCTTTTTCTCCCCCATTAAAGTTTTCTAAAACTTTTCCCTGCATATTTTCAAAATCGATTATCATTTTATCCACCTCCAATAATTATAAATTCTTCTTTATTATAACACCATTTTTGAAAACAATACCTTCACTTCTATTGTCTTGTAACTACTGAAAAAATTATTAAATCTTTATCTCCATCATTAACAAAATTATGAGTATGACCTTTAGGACAATAATGACATACTCCTTCCTTTACCTCTTCATACTTTCCATCATATAATACTTTTCCTGTTCCCTTTAAAACATAAATTATTTCACTATCCTCTGTATGAGTATGAACTCCAAGAGATGCTCCAGGTATTAACGTTCCATACATTATTCTATTTTTATCATCCGAATAAATGCATGCACGTGCTTCTTTCTCACCACCATATAAATTTTTAATAACAGTTTCTTTTATATTTTTAATATCTATTATCATTTATAAATCACCCCTCTTCTATAAACTTTAAAACAAAAAACTTACTGTACATCTAAGATTATATCACTCAATTCCCAAATATTTAAAAAGGATGTCTCCCATAAGGAAACACCCTTCACTTAAACCTAAATTAAATTTATTTATTCTATATTTATATGCGAACTATTTCTCTGCCTGCTTACTTGCTTTGGTAAAATAATTTTCAATTCACCATTTTCAAACTTAGCTCTTATTCCTTCTTTATTAACGTTATCTAAATAAAATGATCTAGAAAATTCTCCATAACATCTTTCTTTTCTAATATAGCTATCTTTACTATCATCATGTGCTTCTTGTCTCTTAGCTCTTATAACTAAATTATTATTATCATAATCTAAAGAGATATCTTCTCTATTAACTCCTGGAAGTTCTGCACATACTAAATATTCATTATCAGTTTCTCTAACATCTGCACTAAATTTTCCCATGCCTCCAGCAAAACCCATTGGTGTGAAAAAATCATCTTTAAAGAAATCGCTTAAAAAGTTTTCAAAACTTCCTCCATTTTCACTTGTACTATGATTTACAAAAGGTATTAATCCAAACATACAAACGACCTCCTTTAATTTAAATTTTTCATTTTGCTTGTAAAACTTCGAATTAACCGTATATAGATTCTAAATTTAAGATTATGTTTAGATTACTTTTACTTACTCCATAAACCTTTATTTAAAATCTATCTTTATCTTTTTTACAATTTAATTATAGTCCCAAGGTCAAAGAAGGTCAAAATCAAATTTTTTATAAACATTTCTATTTTATTTCTAACTATTTAGAAATTTTAATTTTTCTCACTCATACTATAATTTTCATGATTTTTCTAAGTTTTTCTCCCTCATCCATTTTAATATTTTACTCCTTAGTAAAAGAGTAAATACTCCATATTAATATCAATGGCTTAAATACTATCCCTATACGTTATTTAAATCTACTTATTATTCTTTTATTAATGAATAAGCTGAGATCTTCTTTATTTTATAAGATATCATTACTGATATTAAAAATGAAAATACACAAATAACTAAACCTATCAAAACCAATATTGATAAATTTATTTCAAAATCTATTTTCATAACACCGATCTGTCTAAATAGTAATAACAAAATTGAATTCATGCTCGTATATGAAATAATTATAGCTGCTGTAGCACTAAGTATTATTATACAGCTTCCTCCTGATATGCTTGTAAAAACATCCATTGCACTTTTAACAGAATCTACATCATTAATGTAACTTACAATTTGACCTTTATATTCTTCCATAACCTGATCTATAAAATCTTCTACCTCATCATTATTCTCTAAATATACATAAAGACTTTCCCTTTCAAAATCTTTATTTATCCTCTTTAAACCATTAGTTGAAAGTTCACAAGCATCTCCATTATAATTAACTGCCTGTATTAACCCGCATACTAAATACTCTTTTTCCTCACCATTATAAGATATATTAATAGTATCTCCTACAGATAAATTCTTCTCCTTAGCCACAGCATTACCTATGGCTATTTCATTATCATGAATTGGATCTCTACCTTCATAACACAAATCATTTATACACTTCGAAAAATCTGCTGCATTCTTAAAAGATCACATTTAACAATACATGGTTTAATATCAACACTTCTAACCTTTCCTTTATAGTCAGAATTACTTATAAGCTCATTAAATATAAGACTTTCTTCCTCTGTAGCCTTTACCTTAAGTTCAGTTAATTCCTCTAAAGCAGAGTTAAATAAGTTATTAACCAATACATCAATTTGACTTACTTTTCTTCCTATTATGCTTATATTTTTTTGCTGTTTTTCATCTTTTTCTATAACGCTCATAAGTTCATTTACAGCTTTTATTGAAGCCAGAGGAGTTTTTATATCATGACTTAAAGATGCTACAAGCTGCTTTTTGCTTTCAGCAGCCTTCCTTTCATTTTCCCTTGCCTTCTTAAGCTCTTCCCTCATAATATCAAAACTTTCTGTAAAGGCTCCAAATATATTATGTTTGTCCATTTCTAGTTCCATATCTAAATTTCCTAAAGCTATACTCATAGCAAACTTCTTTAACTTTTCAAAAGGACGTATAATTCTCCTATTTAAATAAATACACACACATAAAACAATAATAAAAAATCCAGCTATTGAACAAACTGATATATAGAAAAACATATTTTTAAGTTCCTTATATTCCTGATAATCATCATTATGAAAAATAACCTTTCCTTTAATCTCTTCCCCTGACTTAAGATCTACAATAATATCTCTATTTTTTATAGCATCATTAATAGAGGTAACTGTAAAATCCTCAGACTTTGCCTTTACCTCTCCATCATTTTCTATGATTGAAATCTTCATTCCATAAGAATCTGCCTTACTTAAAGATTCTTTATAATTGCCTTTTTCAGCTATTTTCACAACATCATTTACTTCTATAACATCTAAATATTTCTTCTCATCTTTACCTTTATAACTAAATAAAAAACCTAATACAAAAAATAAAGCAGCAGTTATTAAAATGATTATATTCTTAAACTTCATCTATCTATCCTCATACATATATCCTCTTCTCCATACAGTTTTTATCCTTAATGGATTGTTTGGATCTTTCTCTATTTTTTCACGAAGATGTCTTATATGAACATTAAGAGTAGCATCAGTAGTTATAGCATCTTCCCATACATTCTCAAACAATTCTTCTTTAGGTATAATTCTGCTCTTATTCCTTATAAGATATACTAAAAGTTTATATTCCATAGCCTTAAAAGGTACTTCGACCTTTCTTACATATACCTTTCCACTATCATAATCAACAACTAAATCTTCATTTTCATATCTATTACTATCCTTTTTTACTGAGGAATTAGTATATCTCTTTAATACAGCTTTTACCTTAGCTAATAAAACACTTAAGGTATAAGGTTTTTTAATATAATCATCACCACCTATATTTAAAGCTATCAACACATCATCATCACTTGTCCTAGCACTAATAAATACTATAGGCACATCAATATCTTCACGAAGCTTCTTACATAAATCAAATCCAGACTCCTCTTCTAAATTAATATCAAGCAATATTAAATCAGCTGTATTTTCCTTAAAAAACTTTAAACATTCTGAAGCTGATAATACATATTTTGTTTTAACATCAAACATATTAAAATACTCTGAAGTACTATAAGCAAGTTCTTCTTCATCATCAACAATCAAACAATTATACTTCAATTTTGTTCCTCCACCTCTTAATAGTTTCTGTGTAAATTTCACCATTTAATATTGCTAAAATACAAATTTAAAGACCCATTAACTAATGGATCTTTAAACTTTAATTCATAATCATCTTTTTAAACTTTAATGTTCCAGCTGTAAAAAATACTAGTCCAAATAGAATTACTATTAAACATAAAAATAAATTTTCACTTTTTATGGACTCTAATGCCCAATATTGTGGAGTAAACTTTGAAAATACTTTTATTCTTTCTGGAAGAAGTTCTAAAGGCATAAAGCTTCCTCCTACAAAGCATGTTATCCAAGAAAATCCCTGGCCCCATAAAGGTATTGTTGATTCTTTTTTACATATTCTCACTAAAAGCATTCCTAGGCAGATTGATACAAAAGATAAACATATAATATTTACTATTACATATGGAAACTTTGAAATCATTTCTGACTTTCTAATAACTGCCTGTATATAAAAAACTACAGAATAACATATAGAATAAATAATAAATAAAGCTGATAATATGGATGCTAATATCTTCTTTTCACTATTTCCTGAAACCAAACTTCTTTTTAATATTTTTTGTTCCTTTAAAGAATGTAACTCTGTTCCTACTGATATACATGCAAAGAATATAAAACTTATTAATATATTTAATAATACTCTATCTGTAATATCTGAATTTTTACCTTCTTCAACATTCACTTTACTATTGCTCTTTAAATGCTCATAACTAATATCAAGCCCTGCACTTTTCATATTTTCTGTTAATACAAAGTTATTTAAAACTTCTGTACTTTCATATTCAAAACTGCCTAAGTTAGTATCATCTATTGAAATAATATTAATTTCAGGCACAGTACCACTTTTAATATCTTCTGAAAAGTTCTCTGGAATTTCATAAGCACAATTTATAATTTTATTTTTAACCTTATTTACAGCATCATCTTCATCACATACCTTAATATTATTGTTTTCTCTAAGCTCATTTATATATTCTTCTGAAAGACTTTCTTTATCATTATTTATAAAATATACATAAGATACTTCTTTCCCACCACTAACAATTAGTGAAATTATAATTAATACTGCAAGAGGAAGAATAAATGTCATAAGGATTACTGGTTTCTGGTGAAGAAGCCTTTTTAAATTGTTTTTTAACATCTGAAAAAATACCATTTTAGATTTCCTCCCATCTATAGCAAACCTTTATTCTGCTTATAAATAAACATATAACTGAAATAATTAACATAATAAAAACATATTTAAATGAATCAAGAACATTATTAGAAACAGCTAGAAATTTATAAGCATTTAAAATTAAAGTATTAGGTGATATATTTTTTAGAATCTGCAAAATATTTAAATCAATAAGATCTACATTGTAAAAAGATCCTCCTAAAACACTTGATAAGGTAATAAAAGCAGTCAGAACAAGATTAATTACCTTCTTGCTCTTAAACATTGATATAAATAAAGTTACTATTCCTCCCTGCAATAAACTTTGACCTATAACAGCTGCTAGAAGTCCTAATATATTACCTGAAAAAGATATCTCTAAAATTCTTACCATAGTCACATAGATTAAATTAATAATCAATGCTTCAAAAGATGAACATATAAAAAATGATGTAATATATTCTTTCTTTGTTATAGCTGCTGAAAGAGTTCTACGAATTACTCCTTCCTTTTTATCATTAAAAAATCTATTTATAAAAATAATCAAAAGTAACATTGATGTAAATGAAAATGCTGATATTCCATAATACTCCCAGGAATCTAAAGTTTTAAATCCATCTACAAGTTTTTTATTAAATACACTTCTATTACTATCTTGTACCTTTGAAAAATACTCTCCTAAAATCTTTTCATGATTCATAACCTCAGCCTTATCATGAATAACTTTATATTTATTAAAATCAGAAGATACTTCCTCCATAAAAGTTTTTACTATAGAAATAACCTCTGCCTCTGAGTGTATATTTTTTATATTTATATCATTAAAATCATCATTTATCTCCACTTCTATGTCTCCATCATCAGTAGAATTAATAAACGATTTTACATTTTCACTATCTAAAACATCTTTAAATATCTTTCCATTATAGGACTCTTCATCATATAAAAAAGTAACATTGATTGCAGTCTCCTCTTTGCTTGCATTAAAACTTGCTTCCATCATTGTTCCATAAATTAAAGCAATTAATAAAGGCCCAATTATAAAACTTATAAAACTTATAAAACTTATTCTATTATCCTTAAACAGAGATTTAATATTCTTTTGGATAAAAGGAATATACTTCATATATTACTCCTCCTTATCTCTTAAATTCTTACCTGTCAAAGTTAAAAACACCTCTTCTAATGATGTTTCTTCTACAGATATATTTTTGATTTTTATTTTTTCTTTTGATGCAGTTTTTAAAATATCCTCAAGTTCAATAGTTTCCTTAGCTGCTATCTTCATGTAACCCTTTGAAGCATCTACATTTTTAACATCTCTTAGATTTTTAATAGCTAATGCTGCTTCTTCCACAGCTCCATCTGCTTGAATATCTATTATCTTATCTCCTCTTACCATCCTCTTTAATTCTTCCTTTGTACCTAAAGCTATTTCCTTTCCAGAATCTAAAATAAACACTCTAGAACATAACTCTTCTACCTCTTCCATGTAATGAGATGTATAAATTATTGTAGTTTTTCTTTCCTTATTTATCTTCTTAATCATTTCAAAAATATAATTTCTAGACTGAGGATCTACCCCTACAGTAGGTTCATCCATAATTATTACCTTAGGATGATGCATTAATGCTGCTGCAATATTTAATCTTCTTTTCATACCTCCTGAATACTTCTTTACCTGTTTTTTATCTTCTCTATCAAGAGCTACTATGCTTAAAGCTTCATTAATTCTTTCTTTTAATTCCTTACCTCTAAGTCCATATAATCCACCAAAGTATTCTAGGTTATCTCTAGCATTTAATCCTTCAAAAAGAGCAATCTCTTGAGGTACAAGCCCTATTGATCTTTTAGTTTTTAAAGGCTCCTTTGAAATATCCATACCACAAATATTTATGCTGCCTTTATCTTTTTCAATTAATCCCACTATTATATTTATCAAGGTAGATTTACCAGCACCATTAGGTCCTAATAGTCCAAATATTTCACCCTCTTCTATATTTAACGAGATATTATCAGTAACAAGCTTATCGTCAAATCTCTTTGTAACATTTTTAACTTCAATTATACTCATAATAATTTCTCCTTTTCTCTTTCTGTAATTACATTATATGGCATCTGTTTTTCCCCAGCTAATGCCTAAAGTCATAAACTTAAGTCATTACTTTAGTAATACTTTTAGCATTGCTTCTAAAACTCTAAGACTCTAAAGAACTTTAGAGTCTTAGAGTCAAAAAAAGACCATTATTAAAATGATCTTTTTACTTTACTAGATTATTTTTAAATGCAAATATTGCTATCTGAGTTCTATCTCTTAGACCTAACTTACTTAAAATATTGCTTATATTATTTTTTATAGTTCCTTCAGTTAAAAAGAACTTTTCAGATATTTCTTTATTAGATAATCCCTTAGCAATCTCAATAATTATCTTTCTTTCTCGCTCTGTAATTTCTTTTAACTCTTTACTATCCCAGGACTGCTTTTCCTCTTCATCTTTAACCATAAGTTTTGAAATCACATTAGGATGAACAACAATATTTCCTTCATAAGCTGCCTTTATTCCTCCATGAATAAGATCATAAGAGCTATCCTTCAATAAATATCCCGATGCACCTTCCTTTAATACATCCTTAATATATTCACTATCCTTAAAAGTTGTAAGAACTAAAACCTTTATGTCCTTATCTAAAGACTTAACAAGCTTAGTTCCTAAAACTCCATCATTCTCCCCCATTCTAATATCCATAAGAACAACATCTACATCATTCTCTTTACAAAACTCATATACTTCTTGTCCATCTGCACAAGTTCCTAAAACTTCTATATCCTCATAGCCAGCTAAAATTATTTTTAACCCTTCCCTTATAAGCTCTTCATCATCAACAATTACAATTTTTATTTTGCTCATACTCAATTAAACCTCATCAATACTTAATTTTCCTTTAGGCATATTTATAATTAACTCAAACCCGTTATCTTTATCTGTATAATACTTCATACTTCCACCATATACAGAAAGCCTCTCCCTAATTCCACTAAGACCTGTTCCTTCTTTAATGTGAGAAGCTCCTTCACCATTATTCTTATATTGAACTCTTAAACAATCCTCTAAGAAATTCATAAATATCTTAACTTCAGTTGATTTTCCATGTCTAAGAGAATTTGATAAGAACTCCTGAGTTATTCTATAAATAGTCATTACCTCATCAGAATTCATCTTCCAAACCTTCTTTGATACAGCTAGCTTAACAGAAACCCCAGTCATTTTTTCAAAGTTTTTTATCATTTCAGAAATAGCTATAATTCCTTCATACTCATAGAACTCTCTAGGTTTCATATCCCTTACAACCATTCTTACATCATTCAAACTCTTCTCAGTAAACTTAGATAAATTAGAAGCCATTAAAGAAGCCTTTTCACCATCCTTCTTTGCAATAACCTCAATTGCTCCAAGCTGAATCCTTATAGCAGACAAAGCATGACCAACATTATCATGTATTTCTCGGGAAATCCTATTCCTCTCCCTAAGAAGAGTCACCTCTTCCAAAGTTGCTGCATAATCTTTTAACTCTTCATTAGCTATCCTTAATGCTTCATCCTTAACCCTTAATTCATCGTATAAATCCTGAGCTGTCCTCTTCTTACTTACCTCTCCCCTTACATCTTGTCCAAGTAATACAATTGGTATAATCTCTATAAGTAAAAAAGCCAACTGTTCAAAAGAATTAGTAAATACAATATAAAATGTAATAAATGAAAGATACAGCAAAGACATATACTTTTCAAACCTATAAATCACATCAATAGCTGCTGGTATAAAAATAATCTGCCCATAGTTAGGCACTAATTTATATAAATAAATACCCATGAAGCACTCAAGAACTATAGATAAAAAAGATATCTTCTTATTAGTAATAGAAAAAAATCTAAGCTGATTATTAATTAAAAAAACTAGCATTATACATATATCAAAAGAACTAAAATCAACCTTATTATAAAATACTAATACTAAATAAAAGATTATATATAGATATCTTAAAATTATTCTAAAAATAGAATTTTCATTATTCTCTTTCAAAGCTTTTTCTCCTTATTTTATTCTCTTATTATTATAACATTTTTTGTAAATAAATTATTATATACTATAATAGTGCATTTTTACTTGAATAATTTTACAGTTAAATAAAAAGCAAACTTTAATAAGCTATTTTTAATGACT
>CAKVFO010000024.1 GCA_934746785.1 uncultured Clostridium sp.
TTGCTGAAATGGGCAAAATATTAGGATATGAAGGAAATCTTTCAGAAGTTTTAGAAAGAGATAATAAGGTAAAAATAAAAGATAGAATGTATTTAAATGGAGCAGAAAAATTTCAATGGCCAGCAATGGATATTGAACCATTAGGGGATGTAGGTTTTTGTCATGGATTAAGAGATCATTTTGGAATTTTAGTAGATGGAACGGTAGTGCCATGTTGTTTAGATGGTGAAGGAAATGTACCTCTTGGCAATATATATGAAAAATCTTTAAAAGAAATCCTTGAAGGTGAAAGAGCAAGAAATATTTATGAGGGTTTTTCAAGAAGAAAAAGAGTTGAAGAATTATGTAAGAGATGCGGATATAGTGAAAAATTTAAATAATAATTTAAAGGATGCAACTATTATTGATGCACCCTTTAAATTCTAAATTATTAACTATGTTTAAATGTTAGTTAGGTTCTTTAGAGAGATATCTAAGACCTTAAATGAATGTGTTAATGCTCCACATGAAATGTAGTCCACTCCTGTTTCACCATAAGATCTTATAGTATCAAGAGTTATGTTTCCTGAACATTCAGTGATGGCACGTCCATTTATTAATTCAACCATTTTTTTAGCCATTTCAGGAGTCATGTTATCAAGCATTATTATATCTGCTTTAGATTCAATTGCTTCAAGAACTTCTTCTTTTGTTTCTGTTTCAACCTCTATTTTAGTAGTAAATGAAGAGTGCTTTTTAGCAAGGGCAACAGCTTGTTTAATTCCACCAGCTGCAGCAATATGATTATCTTTTATAAGAACAGAATCAGAAAGTGATAATCTATGATTAACACCACCTCCACATACAACAGAATATTTATCTAAATGTCTGTAAAGAGGTGTTGTTTTTCGTGTATCTACAAGTTTACTTTTTAATCCTTCAAGTTTTGAAGCATAATTATAAGTAGTAGTAGCTACACCACTCATTCTTTGCATTAAGTTAAGGGCAATTCTTTCGCCCATTAATATATTTCTTGTATTTCCTGTAATTGTACCAATTATAGTACTAGAAGTTACTTTATCACCATCTTCAATATGAAAATTACAAGTTACATTTCCAATAAGTTTAAAAACTCTTTTAAATACAGGAATTCCACAAATTATTCCATCTTCTTTAGCTATAACAGAAGCAGTTGATACACTATCTTCTGGAATTAAAGCATTAGTTGTTATATCTCCAAAAGGCATATCTTCTTGAATAGCCTTACTTATCAAATCATCAACAATTAAGTAATTTAACATAGTTTTCATCTACCCTTTCTTTTAGAAAATCTATTAAGTCATCCTTTGAGGGATAAGTTGTTATATCATTATAAAGTTCATTATTAAGCTTTTGCGCGCATCTATATCCAAAAACAACACCTTCAAGAAGAGAGTTGCTAGCTAATCTATTGCTGCCATGAACTCCAGTACATGCTGCTTCACCTAGTGCAAAAAGAGCTTTTAAATTTGTTTCTCCATAGGTGTTTATTTTAATTCCTCCCATTGCATAATGATGAGCAGGAGAAATAGGAAGCATGTCCTTTTCCATTTTATATCCTCTTTTTAAACATTCATTATAAAGAAAAGGGAATCTCTTAATTAAGAAATCTTTTCCTAAGTGTCTTAAATCAAGATATACATAAGGAATATCAGGGTTCTTGCTCATTTCCTCTAAAATTGCTCTAGAAACAACATCACGAGGTTTTAAAGAATCAACAAATTCTTCACCTTTAAGATTCTTAATTATTCCACCTTCACCTCGTAATGATTCAGATAAAAGAAGTCTCTTTCCATTAGATTCTTTTTCATATAA
Organism: uncultured Clostridium sp.; assembly: GCA_934746785.1. GTDB lineage: Bacteria > Bacillota > Clostridia > Clostridiales > Clostridiaceae > Clostridium. The sequence continues at coordinate 1,834 of CAKVFO010000024.1, forward strand.
TACTGTAGGATGAAGTTGAAGATAGTTAATATCTTTAATTTCAACATCATTCTTTAAAGCTATAGAAATTCCATCACCAGTCAAGCAAGGGAAGTTTGTCGTTGATTTAAATAAACCACCAAGACCGCCAGTTGCTAAAATAGTAGCTTTAGAATGAATTTGGAAAGTAGAATTATTAAAAAAACATATTCCACCTAAACATTTATTATCTTTTTTTATAATATCAATTAGTTTGCAATGTTCTATAACTTGTATATTTTTTCTTTTTTCAAGTTCTTTATAAAGAGCTTCCATAATAAATCTTCCAGTTTCATCTTTAATATGTGCAATTCTGAAAGTACTATGTCCCCCTTCTCTTGTATAACTTAATGAACCATCTTCATTTCTATCAAATTCAACATTAAGATTTACAAGTCTCTTAATATTATCACGTGATTCTCTAACAAGTACTTCAACCGCTGTTCTATCATTTTTATAATTTCCTGCCTTCATAGTATCTTCAATATAGGAATCTAAATCTGCATCATTTAAAAGAGTAGAAATTCCACCTTGAGCTAAAAATGAATTACAATCTTTTAGTCCTTCCTTTGTGACAATAATTATATTAAGATTTTTATTAAGGTTTAAAGCTGTATAAACACCGGCAATTCCACTACCAGCTATTAAGACATCACAGGTTTTATTCATAATTAGTCATCTCCCAGTTTATGCATGTTTTGTAGTGCATTATATGCTTTTATTCTTGAGTTTTCATCGATTATTATTTCATTAGTTTCATTTAAAAGACAATCATATACTTTTTGAAGATTTGTCATCTTCATATTAGGGCATATCATTGAATTTTTTAATGGAATAAACTTCTTATCAGGACTTTTTAATTTCATTTGATGAAGAACACCTTCTTCAGTAACCACAATAAATCCATCTGATTTTGAAGAGGCAGAGTAATTGATAATTTCAGATGTACTTCCAATGAAATTAGCTAAGTTTCTAACTTCTTTATTACATTCAGGATGTACTAAGACTTCAAAATCAGGATATTCTTCTTTTAATTCAAGAATGTCCTCTTTTTGAACTCTTTCATGTGTAGGGCAGAAACCTTGATATAATATGAAGTTCTTTTCAGGGAAGTGTTCAGAAATGAAGCTGCCTAGGTTTCTATCAGGTAGGAAGATAATGTCCTTTTCTTTTATATTTTTCATTATCTTTAGAGCTGATGACGATGTAACACAAACATCAGACATAGCTTTAATATCTAAATTAGTATTTATATAACTTATAACTTTTGCTAAAGGGTGCTGCGCTTTCAATTCTTGAAGTCTATCTGTTAATGCCATATCAGCCATTGGACATCTAGATTCTTCAGCAGGTAATAATACCTTTTTCTGAGGAGATAAAATTTTTGCACTTTCAGCCATGAAACGTACACCACAGAAAACAATAAGTTCTGAATCAGATTCAACTGCCTTTTTAGAAAGGAAATATGAATCTCCAATAATATCAGCAATATCCTGAACTTCAGCTGGCTGATAAAGATGTGCTAAAATTAATGCTTTTTTTTCTTTTTTTAGTCTGTTGATCTCTTTTACTAAATCCACTTTATACAACTCCTTATAGATTATACAAGTGTATATACACTTGTATAAAAGTTTAAGACAAATATAATGTTTTGTCAATTTTGAACAATGTATAAAAAATATGAGGATGTCAATAATTGAGATATAAGGAGTGATAAATATGAGTAGAAGAAGAAGAAGATATATATTAGGAACTGCTATTATATTTACTTGTTTATTTTCTATAAGTTTCTTAGTTTTTAATAGATATTTAGATAATAAGAAGGAAGAAATAGAAGAGGCACATCAAGAAACTCTAGCAAGAGAAAAAGAAAAGAATATAGATGATAGCGTTATAGTGATTTTATATAAAGATGATATAAAAGAACAAGAAACAACCCTTAAGGAATTAAAAAAGTCTTTAGGAGTAAATCATGATTTGAATGAAAAAGAACTTTCAAATATATTATCAGGAAAAGGTTACGTTTTAGATGGGGTATACGATAAAGAAATAATTTATAGAAGAACAATAAAAGATAGTATAGAACCCAATATGTACTATATTGGTGAATGTGATGGATGTATCGCAATTTATACTAGTGATGAACAAGGAAATTTAACTATTAATGATCCACACAATGATATTTTTAGAGTAGGTAAAAAATTTAAAGACTTAACTAAAAATGATCAAAATATAATAAAAAATAGAGAATTAAAGTTTTCTAATAAAGATGATGCAGAAGAAAAGATATCTGAATTAATATCATAAGTAAAAGTAAACTGTCTATTAATTAGTTGATATGAGGCAGTTTATTTTTTGACGTATAGGAAATTTAAAATTTTTTTGAAAGTGAATATTGATTATTACTGGCTTTCTGATATGTAAGTTGGTAAAAATGTTGAAAAATAATTGTAGGCCGCAAAAGAAGTATATAAAAATGGATCATGCAATTAAGGCGGAAAAACTATAAAAAAGCTATGAATGTTGTGTAGCGGTAGAGAACTTAAGCTTTGCAGTAAAAAAAGGAACTGTGTTTCTATTACTTGGAGCTAATGGAGCCGGGAAGAGTTATTTGGAAAAACCTCATTCATAGAGCAGTTATGGAGAAGTGTATAATAAACAAGGTCTTATTTACAAAATATGTTATAATAAAATTAAGATGAAAGATAAATAAGAGTTATTGATTTAGTGGAGGAAATATATGGATTATTATGTACGTGCAAAAAAATTTATATTAAGGAATTCAAGACCTCTTGATATGGCAAGATGGAACTACCTATTTGAAAATGGAAGTAAAGAAGATGTTATTAATATTTTAAAAAATTATCAAAATACTGATGGTGGTTTTGCAAATGCACTTGAGCCTGATTGTTGGAATATTAATTCAACACCATTGGAAACATGGGTAGCAACTAGAATCATACAAGAAATTAATTTAGATGATAAAAACCATCCAATAATAAAAGGGATTATAGATTATTTGTCCTCTAATGAAGAATTTGATGGTCATAGATGGAATGGTTTAAATACAGTAGTAACAAATGATAATTATCCACATGCGCCTTGGTGGGCTTATAGTCAAAAGCAAGAATTGCAATATAATCCTACTGCTAGTTTAATAGGCTTTATATTGAAATATGCAGAAAAAGATACTGCTATATATAAGTTAGCTTGTGAGTTATCAAAGGAAGCCTATGATTATTTTAAAAACAGTTTCCCTTTAGAGTCTATGCATGAAAGTGCTTGTTTTGTAGAATTATACGAGTACATGAAAGAATGCTCTATTTACAATTTATTGGATATGGAAGAGTTTAAAGAATTATTACAAAAGCAAATTAAACATGTTATAACATATGACACTAAAAGATGGAGTACTGATTATATATGCAAACCATCATTATTCATAAATAGTAAGTTAAGTGATTTCTATTTTGAAAACAAGGACATCTGTGACTTTGAATGTCAATTTATCTTAAATACTCAAAATAATGATGGTTCTTGGAACGTTACATGGAATTGGGATAATTATCCCGAAGAATGGGCTATAAGTAAAAATTGGTGGAAGTCAGATATTATTATAAAAAATATTAAGTACATTAAGGAATTTCAGTGATAAATCTAGAATTTTTAGAAAACAGTAGCTTCTAATTGCCAGTAGGGGCTACTATTTTTTTGACATTTTACAATATATATGATAGTTGAAAGATTTATATTTAAATGATAAAGTATAATAAGGATTTAATGAGAACATACTTTCACATTTACTGGAGGACAAAAAAATGTATGAATATATAAAGGGAAAATATATAGGAATTAATAAAGATTATATAATTGTAGAAAATAATAATATAGGATATAAAATATTTACTTCTGGATCGACTATGTCTGAAATGCCTGAAAGTGGAGAAGAAGTTATGTTATATATAGAACAAATAGTAAGAGAAGACTTCATAGGATTATACGGATTTGTAACAAGAGAAGAATTACAAATGTTTAAATTATTAATTTCTATAAGTGGAGTAGGTGCAAAAGCTGCACTTTCATTACTTTCTATAAGTAGAGTAAATAATTTAAAGTATGCAATCATAATGGGAGATGAAAAACATATCTGCAGAGCACCAGGAATAGGAAAAAAGACAGCAGGAAGAATTATTCTTGAACTTAAGGAAAAACTTAAGAAGGAAGATATGATAATAGAAAGAACAGAAGAAAATGATTTATTATCTTCAGAAGAAAATAATGATTATGCATCAGTTATTAATGAAGCAAGTGAAGCGCTTATGGCACTTGGATATAGTGAAAAAGAAACTGAAACTGCATTAAAGAAAGTTAATAAGGAAGATACGGTAGAAAATATAATTAAGAGCTGTTTAAAAGTTTTAATGGGATAGGAGGTTTTATTTTAAATGGAAAGAATTATTACTCCTCAGGAATTAGATGAGGATAATAGCGAATTAAGTCTTAGACCTCAAAAAATTACTGAATATATTGGTCAGGAAAAGGTTAAAGAAAGATTAGATATATTTATAAAAGCTGCTCAAAAAAGAAATGAAGCATTAGATCATGTACTTTTATATGGACCGCCTGGTTTAGGTAAAACTACTCTTGCTAATATTATAGCAAGAGAAATGGGAGGAAACTTAAAAGTTACTTCAGGTCCAGCAATTGAAAGAGCCGGGGACTTAGCTGCAATTTTAACTTCTTTAAAAGAAAATGATGTTTTATTTGTAGATGAAATACATAGACTTAATAGAAGTGTAGAAGAAATTCTTTATCCTGCAATGGAAGATTATGCACTTGATATAGTAATTGGGAAAGGAGCAGCAGCTAAATCAATAAGATTAGACCTGCCTCCATTTACCTTAATTGGAGCAACAACTAGAATTGGAATGCTTACAGCTCCCCTTAGAGATAGATTTGGTGTTATGTGTGCTATGGAATATTACACTGATGATGAATTAAAAGAAATAATTATAAGAAGCGCCCTTGTTTTAGGATGCAATATAACAGAAGAAGGCGCTATTGAAATAGCAAGAAGATCAAGAGGAACACCAAGAATAGCTAATAGACTTTTAAAAAGAGTTAGAGATTATTCAGAGGTTTATTCGGATAATCTAATAAGCTTGAAGGAAGCAAGAAAGGCTTTAGAACTTCTTGAAGTTGATGATAAAGGCTTTGATAGAGTAGATAATAAAATATTAGAAGCTATAATAGATAATTTTGATGGAGGACCTGTAGGTATAGAAACACTATCTTATTTTATAGGAGAGGAACTAGGTACATTAGAAGATGTTTATGAACCATATCTTTTACAAGGTGGATATATTATAAGAACTCCAAGAGGAAGAGTTGCAACAGAAAAAGCTTATAATCATTTAGGAAGAAAGATGATTAAAAGAGGAAAACATGGGGAACAAAAAAGTTTCTTTTAATGTCTAAAAATTAAAGCTGAACTTTTAATAAGATTAAGTTATAATAGTTTAGCTAGACATTAAAAATTAAAGATTTACAGGGAGTGTTAGTATTGAAAGTTACAGATTTTGATTTTAATTTACCAGAGGAACTTATTGCGCAGCATCCATTAGAGGAGAGAGATAGTTCAAGACTTATGGTGCTTGATAGAAAAACTGGTGAAATAGAGCATAAAATTTTTCATGATATTATAGATTATTTAAATGAAGGGGATACCCTTGTATTAAATAATACAAGAGTTATGCCAGCTAGACTTATTGGAGAAAAAGAAGGAACTGGTGGAAAGATAGAATTTTTACTATTAAAAAGAGTAGATAAAGATAGATGGGAATGTTTAGCTAAGCCAGGTAAGAGCGCAAGAGTAGGAAGAAAGTTTACTTTTGGTGAAGGAAAACTTAAAGCTGAAGTTGTTGATGTTTTAGAAGATGGTAATAGAATAGTAGAATTTTCTTATGAAGGAATATGGGAAGAAGTTTTAGATTCACTAGGAGAAATGCCGCTTCCACCTTATATTCATGAAAGACTAGAAGACAGAGAGAGATATCAAACAGTTTATTCAAAAGAAAATGGATCAGCTGCTGCACCAACAGCAGGACTTCATTTTACAGAAGAATTATTACAAAAGATAAAAGAAAAAGGTGTAAACATTGCTTATGTAACTTTACATGTTGGTCTTGGAACTTTCAGACCTGTTAAGGTTGATACAATTGAAAATCATGATATGCATTCTGAATATTATGTTTTAGATGAAGAGAATGCAAGAATTATAAATGAAGCAAAAGAAAATGGAAAAAGAGTAATATCTGTAGGAACAACATCTACAAGAACATTGGAGACTATTGGAGATGAAAATGGAAGAGTTAAAGCTCAAAGTGGATGGACAAAGATATTTATATATCCAGGTTATAAGTTTAAGATAATAGATAACTTAATTACTAACTTCCATTTGCCAGAATCAACACTTATAATGCTTGTATCAGCACTTGCAGGAAGAGATCATGTATTAAATGCTTATAATGAAGCAGTAAAAGAAAAATATAGATTTTTCTCCTTTGGAGATGCAATGTTTATAAAATAATTAAGGAGTGAAACAATGTCTAAAAGATATACTTTACTAAAGAAGGACGGAAAAGCAAGAAGAGGAGAATTTAGAACTCCTCATGGTACAATACAGACACCAGTATTTATGAATGTTGGAACATTAGCAGTTATAAAAGGTGCTGTATCAACAATGGATTTAAAAGATATAGGATGTCAGGTTGAATTATCAAATACATACCATTTACATTTAAGACCTACAGATAAAGTAGTTGCAAAAATGGGTGGATTACATAAATTTATGAATTGGGATAGACCTATCTTAACTGATTCAGGCGGATTTCAAGTTTTTTCTCTTGCTAATATAAGAAAGATAAAGGAAGAAGGGGTTTATTTTAGCTCTCATATTGATGGACATAAGATATTCATGGGACCAGAAGAATCAATGCAAATTCAAAGTAACCTTGCATCAACAATAGCTATGGCATTTGATGAATGTATTCCAAACCCATCTACAAGAGAATATGTTTTAGATTCTGTAGCAAGAACTACTAGATGGCTTGAAAGATGTAAGAAAGAAATGGATAGATTAAATTCACTTCCAGAAACAATTAATAAAGAACAAATGTTATTTGGTATAAACCAAGGTGGAGTATACGAAGATATAAGAATAGAACATGCAAAAACTATTACTAAAATGGACTTAGATGGTTATGCTATAGGTGGATTAGCAGTGGGTGAAAGTCATGAAGATATGTATAGAGTAATAGATGCTGTAGTTCCTCACTTACCAGAAGATAAACCTATATATTTAATGGGAGTTGGTACTCCAGAAAATATATTAGAAGCAGTTGAAAGAGGGGTAGATTTCTTCGATTGTGTATTACCTGCAAGAAACGGAAGACATGGGCAAGTATTCACTGCAAATGGTAAGATTAATTTAATGAATGCAAAATTTGAATTAGATGCTAAGCCTATAGATGAAGGATGTCAATGCCCAGCTTGTAAAAACTATACAAGAGCTTATATAAGACATTTATTTAAGGCTAAAGAAATGCTTGCTATGAGACTTTGTGTTCTTCATAATCTTTATTTCTATAATAAGCTTATGGAAGACATAAGATGTGCAATAGATGAAGATAGATTTGCTGAGTTTAAAGCTCAAAAGTTAAAGGAATGGAGTGGTAAATAAAAATATATTGACAAATATATTTTGATTGTTGTAAACTACTTAACAAAGAAAAAATAAATTTCTACTAAGGAAGGTTGGATTTTGAATATGGGTACACTAATACAGTTAGCACCAATGTTAATAATTTTAGTAGTATTTTATGCTATGATATTAATACCTGAGAGAAAAAGAAAGAAAAATTATGAAGCTATGATTGGAGGACTTCAGTTAAATGATGAAGTCATGACAAGAGGTGGCGTTATAGGGAAGATAATTACTATAGATGATGAAAATGTAGTGTTAGAATCAGGCCCTGATAGAGTAAGATTAAGATTTTCTAAAAGTGCAATAGCTAATAAAATATATAAAGAAGCCAAGTAAAAGTTATACCACTAAATATTTTCTTGAGGAAATATTTAGTGGTATATTTTTCGTAAAAAGATATATAGTATCGAAATGGGAAAAAAAGCATATTTTACGCTGGCTTTATATGTATTATATTGATTTTTATTCCATAACTTGTTATGATAAAAATAGATTTACTCAAGAGTGTATATGATTTCATAAAGAGTTTTTAAGGATTTTTTAACGTATAGGAAAGTATAAAATTTCCTTTTCTTTTAGAAACTTTTGAGAGGTTTTAACAAAGCTGATTTCAGCAGTAAAAAGCATGATGTCAGCTACTTTGTTCAGGAAATGGAGGGGTATATTCTATATAGAAAACAGAAAGGGATGATTATCAAGGGGGTATGGGGAAGAATTTATATAATTAAAAAAATAGATAGGTATAAATATAATTTAATGTTTTAATTTATTTTAATTATTTTTAGGGTACAAAAATATTGGAAAAAAGTGGAATTATATTGAGGATTATGTAGTAAAAATCTTTATTCTAAAATAATGGTGTGATATAATAGAAACAAATTGTGAAATTAGCCCTAGTACTGAGGAGGAGAAAAATGAAGACAAAATTAAAGAGTTCAGTATTTTTTATATTAAGTACTGTTGTCATTATAATTTTTGCTTTACTAAGTTTTAATGGCGTGACAATAGGTGAATTTGAGTATAAGTCTTTAGACAAAGCTATAACACAAGGGCTTGACCTTCAAGGTGGAGTATCTGTAGTTATGGAAATACAAGAAGATGATATTACAAATGATGATTTAGAAAAGACTAAACAACAATTGGAATTAAGAGTTAATAAAATTGGTGTTGCAGAAACATCTGTAACAACTGAAGGAGAAAAGAGAATTAGAGTTGAGATACCAGGAAAATATGATTCTTCAGATATTGTTAATACTTTAGGTAAAACTGGTGAATTAACATTTAAATCACCAAGTGGAGAAGTATTACTAACAGGTACAGATGTGGAAAAAGCTGTAGTTGGTTCAGAACCACAAAGTGGTAAACCACTAGTATCTTTAGAGTTAAATGCAGACGGACAACCTAAGTTCGCAGATGCTACAAAAACATATCTTGGACAAAAGATATCAATCTATATGGATGATGAAGAATTAAGCAGTCCAACTGTTCAAGCTGTAATATCTGATGGAAAGGCTCAAATTACAGGAGATTATTCCATTGAAGAAGCTAAAAAATTAGCAGGACTTATAAATGCAGGAGCATTACCTGTTACATTAAAAGCAGCTTCAGTTCAAACTGTAGGTTCTCAATTAGGAGCAACAGCACTTCCTAATGCAATTAAAGCAGGTGTGCTAGGTATCTTATTAGTATTCATATTTATGATGTTTATATATAGAATACCAGGATTTATTGCTTCAATAGCATTAACATTATATATTACTTTAGTATTATTTATATTTGGTGAAGTAGGAATAACATTAACTTTACCAGGAATTGCAGCTTTCTTATTAACAATAGGTATGGCAGTTGATGCAAATGTACTTATATTTGAAAGAATAAAAGAAGAATTAGCAAAAGGTGTTTCAGTTGCAACATCAGTTAAAAGAGGATTTGAAAATGCATTATCTTCAATAGTTGATTCAAATGTTACAACTATTATAGCAGCTTTAGTATTATACTTCTTTGGATCAGGATCTGTAAAAGGATTTGCTATTACATTTATAATTGGTATATTAGTAAGTTTATTTACAGCATTAATAGTTACTAAATTCTTAATGAATAATGCAGTTAAGATGGGAATGTTATCAAAAGCATCTCATATTGGCGGTGTTAAGAAGAAGAAGGAGGTAGAAGCATAATGGTTAAGTTAGTTGAAAAAAAGAAAATATGGTTTTCAATATCTATAGCTATAATTGCAATTGGAATTTTCTTCATGGCTGCTAAGGGGCTGAATATTGGTATTGATTTTAAAGGTGGTTCTAAGGTAGTTCTTGAATTAGGTAATGATTTCGATAAACAAGAAGTTGATGAAATAGTTAAGTCACATATAAGTGATGCAGTTACAAATACAGTTGATGAAACACAATATCAAATTAAATCAACAGATTTAGATTCAGATAAATTATCAGAAATAGTTAATGAATTAAAAGAAAAGTATTCTTTAGAAGATAATATATTAGTTTCTCAAGATGAAATTGGTGCTTCTGTAGGAAAGGATTTAACAGAAAAATCATTAACAGCTTTAGCAATAGCTTTTGTAGCAATGCTTATATACATAGCTATAAGATTTGAATTTAGATCAGGATTAGTTGCACTTTTAGCTTTAATGCATGATGTTTTAATAACATTCAGTATATATGCAATATTTGATTTGACAATTAATTCACCATTTATAGCTGCGATTTTAACTATAGTAGGATACTCAATTAATGCAACAATAGTTATTTTTGATAGAATAAGAGAAAATGAAAAGAAGACAAGAAGAAAGAGTCCTACGGAAATTGCAAATTTAAGTATAAATCAAACAATGAAGAGATCAATATACACAACTATAACAACATTATTTACTATAGTAAGTGTTTATATATTTGTGCCTTCGGTTAGAGAATTTGCATTTCCTATTATAGTAGGAATAGTTTCAGGTGGATATTCTTCAGTATTAATAGCACCTTCATTATGGGTTGTTATTAAAAATAGAAAGAAAAACTCAAAATCTAAAAAAGAAGTAGCTTAATATAAAACTAAGTTCATGAGGCTGTATCAAAATAAACTTTTGATACAGCTAAATTTTTTTCTTTAAAAATAATTTGCTATTATGTTCAATATAAACTATAATATATATGTTTTCTTATTAATGGAGGAGTAAGTCATGCGTAATTTTTGGGAGAGTATTTATTGTCCGAATTACATAACAGGATATAATCCCTTTTTACTTAGACATATGAATGAAGCAATTAAAAAGTTAGTCTACGTAGTGAATAATAGAAAAAAGATAGTTGTTTATGGAACCACTTCAGTTGATGCTATATGTTCAGTGGCATCATTAAGCTTGATATTAAGGTATCTTAATGCTGATGTTGAGTATCTTATTCATGAAGGTGGAGAGACAAGAAAGTCAGTTGATTGCAATGATGTTAAAGACGGAGTTGCTTTTTTAGGTGCTGATTTACTGATTACAATAGGATTAGATTTAAAATCACAAAAGGAAAAAAATCTTTGTAATGATTTAAACATAGATCTGATAGTAATTGAAAATAAAAGAACTGTTAGAGAAAGAGATTATGTCTATATAAATCCAAGACAAAAGGGATGTGATTATAAGTATAAAAACTTATCGCTTAGTGCATTAACTTTTAAATTAATGCAGGCTATAGCAATATCATATAACATGAAAAATATAAATAAGTATTTGGATTTGATTTTTATAGGCGGACAATGGGCTAAGATAAGTCCACGTGGTGAAAATGGTGTTATATTAAGAGAAGGAATTAAATTCTTAAAAAACACGAATAATAATGGATTAAAGGCAGTAATGGATTTAGAAGAGATAAACGAGTTGAAAAATGATGATATAGTAAATATTATAGAACTTATTACTCCAACGAGAAGTACTGTTGGTGTTGTGAATAATGCTAGAATTATACTTGAATTATTAACAACAGTAGATAAAGATAGAGCTAAACAGATAGCAAAATATTTAACTAAGTTGAGAAAACCATCTGTTATATAAAATTTATCTTACATAGGAATATATATATTGTGGAGGGAATAAAATGGATTTAAAAGAAAAGATTAGAGTTATTGAAAATTTTCCTAAAGAAGGGATTAGTTTTAAGGATATAACAACTTTAATAGCTGATGGAGAAGGCTTAAAATATTCAATAGATAAAATGGTGGAACATTTAAAAGATAAGAATATAGATTTAGTTGTAGGTCCTGAAGCAAGAGGATTCATTTTTGGAGTTCCAGTTGCTTACGCATTAGGAGTAGGATTTATACCTGTTAGAAAACCAGGTAAACTTCCAGGAGAAACTGTATCAATGAATTATGGATTAGAATATGGTACAGATACTTTACAAATACATAAAGATGCAATAAAAAAAGGTCAAAGAGTTGCAATAGTTGATGATTTATTAGCAACAGGTGGGACAATTGAAGCAGTTGCTAAGCTTGTAGAAAGTGTAGGCGGAGAAGTAGTAGCTTTAGATTTTGTTATTGAGTTAACTGAATTAAAAGGCAGAGATAAATTAAAAGGATATGATGTATTATCATTAACTGAATATGATGCTTAATATTTAATGAAAAGGGACTTTTTATAAGTCCTTTTTATTTTTAATAAATGTTGATAAAGCCTTGAATAAGTTTGTTGAAAAGCTAATAATAATAATATATAATATTCTTAATAGAAATTTTAGGCTGGTTGAAATACCAGCCTTTGATTTTAGAAAATATATGTATAGGAGAGATTATCTTGATAGAGACTTTGATAAAAAAGATAGAAGATAATTGTACTAATGTAGACATAGATTTAGTTAAAAAGGCATATTGTTTTGCTGAAGAGGCTCATAAGAATCAAAAAAGAGATTCTGGAGAACCATACATAATACATCCAATAGAAGTTGCAGAAATTTTAGCGGAACTGGGTATGGATACAAGTACTATAGTAGCAGGGTTATTACATGATGTGTTAGAAGATACACCTTGTAGTTTTAAAGAAATGAGTGAAGAATTTAACATTGAAGTTGCAACTTTAGTAGATGGAGTAACTAAACTTGGAAAGATTGAGTATAAAACAAAGGAAGAACAGCAGGCTGATAATGTTAGAAAAATGCTGCTTGCTATGGCAAAAGACATAAGGGTAATAATAATTAAACTTGCGGATAGATTACATAATTTAAGAACTCTTAAGTATGTTGCAAAAGCTAAACAAAAGTCTAAAGCAAAAGAAACTCTAGATATCTATGCTCCTTTAGCACATAGATTAGGAATGTCTAAGATAAAATGGGAGCTTGAAGATTTATCTTTTAGGTATCTTCATGAAGAAGAATATTATCAGTTAGTTCATGATATTGCAGAAAAAAGAGTAGAAAGAGAAAATTATATTTCTAAAATAATAAACGAAATTACTACAAAACTTGATGATTCGGGAATAGATTGCGATGTAGAAGGAAGACCAAAGCACTTTTATAGTATCTATAGAAAGATGGTTAATAAAAACAAAAATTTAGAGCAGATATTCGATTTGACTGCTATTAGAATTTTAGTTAATTCAGTTAAGGACTGTTATGCTGTTTTAGGAATTGTACATACAATATATACTCCTATACCAGGAAGATTTAAAGATTATATAGCTATGCCTAAACCTAATATGTATCAGTCTCTTCATACAACAGTAATAGGTTCGGAAGGTAAAATATTTGAAATTCAAATTCGTACTTTTGATATGCATAAAACAGCTGAATATGGTATAGCTGCCCATTGGAAATATAAAGAGGGAAATAGTGATTCTGGGGAAGAAAAAGAAGATAGTTTTGAACATAAGCTTGTTTGGCTTAGAGATATGCTTGAATGGCAGAAGGAAACATCTGATGCAGAAGAGTTTATAGAAGGTTTTAAAATTGATTTATTTTCTGATGAAGTATTTGTGTTTACACCTAAGGGTGTGGTTATAAACTTAGCAAGTGGTTCTACACCAATAGATTTTGCTTATAGAATACATACTGATGTAGGTAATAAGTGTGTAGGTGCAAAGGTAAATGGTAAAATTGTCCCTTTAGATTATAGATTAAAAACAGGTGAAATTGTTGAAGTTATAACATCATCTTCTTCTAAGGGGCCTAGTATGAGTTGGCTTAATATTGCCAAAAGTAATCAAGCAAAGAGTAAGATTAAATCATGGTTTAAGAAAGCTAAAAGAGAAGAAAATATAAATAGAGGAAGAGAACTTCTAGAAAAAGAATTGAAAAAACAAGGTGTTCATCTTGCAGATATACTTCAAGGCGAAACATATGAAAAAATGCAGAAAAGATATAATATACATAATACAGAAGATATATATTTCGTTATTGGAATGGGAAATGCAAGTGCTTCAGCCTTTGTTTCAAAATTAAAAGAAGATCATGCTGTTGAAAAAGAAAAATATAGTGAGCAAGCAGAAAATAAGTTTATTGAAGAACAGATACAAAAATCAGAGAGAAATGAAAAAACTTCAAAAGATTATGGAATTACTGTAAAAGGTGAAAGTAATCTTATGGTAAGATTTGCAAGGTGCTGCAATCCAGTTCCAGGAGACGATATAATGGGATATATCACTAAGGGAAGGGGAGTATCTGTACATAGAACAGATTGTACTAATTTGAAATCATTAATAGCACATGATCCAAATAAAGTTTTAGAAGTCAATTGGGGAACATCTAAAGGCGCATCATATATTGCTGAAATATGCGTGAAAACAGAAGATAAACAAGGAATTTTAACTGAGGTAACCAAGGCTATAACAGATTCTAATTTATATCTAAATTCATTAAATGCGAACTCGTCAAAAGGAAATGAAGCACTTATTAGTATTAAAGTTAAAATTGATACAAGAGAGCAGCTTAAAGAACTTATGAAAAAAATAAGAAAACTTAAAGGTGTAGTTGATGTGTTTAGAATGAATAGTTAGGAGATATAGGGATGAGAGCAGTAATTCAAAGAGTAAAAAGTTCTAAGGTATCAGTAGATGGTAAAGTTATAGGTTCTATAAATAGAGGATTTAATGTTTTGCTAGGAATATCAAAAGATGATACTATAGAAGATGTTAATTATATTAAAGATAAAATAATAAATTTAAGAGTTTTTGAAGATGAAGATGATAAGATGAATAACTCTTTATTAGATATTGAGGGAGAATTATTAATTATATCACAATTTACTTTATATGGAGATTGTAGAAAAGGAAGAAGACCAAATTTTATGGAGGCTATGAAGGGATCAGATGCTGAAGAACTTTATGAAACTTTTTTAGATGAAATAAAAAAGTCTAATCTTAAAGTTGAGTGTGGTAAGTTTGGTGCAGATATGACTGTTGATATAGTTAATGATGGGCCTGTAACAATATTATTAGATAGTAAAAAAAATTTCTAAATTGTGAGGTGTAATCATGATAGTAAAAACGATAATAACAGGAGAAATACAAGAAAATTGTTATATTGTTATAGAAGAAAATACTAAAAAAGCTTTTATGGTAGACCCAGGAGATGAAGGAAATAAAATTGCAGATGTAGTAGATTCATTAGGTGTTGAATTAGAGTTTATATTATTAACTCATGGTCACTTTGATCATGTAGGTGCTGTAGAATATATAGCAGACAAATATAAAATTCCATTCTATATAAATGAAATAGATGAAAAATGGAGTGAAAAGGTACCATCATTATTTGGAAAGTTAAGAAAAGCTGATGGATATTTAAAAGATGGAGATACTATAGCTTTTGGAGATAAAAGCATAAAAATTATATCAACACCAGGTCATACTGAAGGTGGTCTTTGCTTTTTAATAGATGATGTTCTTTTAACTGGAGATACTCTATTTAGAGCTTCTGTAGGAAGAACTGATTTTCCTGGAGGAAACTCTAAGAAAATTATAGATAGTATAAAAAATAGATTGCTAGGATTAGGTGATGATATATCTGTATATCCAGGTCATGGACCATCATCAACTATAGCATTTGAAAAGGAGAGAAATCCTTATTTAAATTAAGGAGATAAAATGGAAAGAAAAATAAAATTAAACGACTTTAAATATAGATATGATGTATATCAAATGTTTAATATATATTTCACCTTAGATGAATTAAAGTTTTCTGAGGAAGAAGGAGATTATGAGGTTAACATAAGTTCTGATAAGGTTACATTTAAATATAAAGATATAATAAATGAGGAGTTCTTTACTGAATATGAGAAAGAAAAAGAAACCGTTAAAAAGATTATATTTAAGTCTTTATCAGATATAACTGGTGAAGTATATCCATGGGGAACTTTAGTAGGAATAAGACCTTCAAAAATTGCATTAAAGCATTTAAAAGAAGGAAAGTCAGAAGAGGATATTAAAAAGATATTTTATGATGAACATTATACTAATGCAGAAAAAGCTAAGTTATGTATAGATGTAGCTAAATTTGAAGAAAAATATGTTAATCAAGATGAAAAAGTAATTTCTATTTATGTTGGAATGGCTTTTTGCCCAACAAGATGTCTTTATTGCTCTTTTGCAGCTAACCCTATAGGTGGAAATAAAAAGCTTGTAGATCCATATTTAAAGGCTTTATCTTACGAAATAGAAGAAATAAAGAAGTATGTTGATGAAAAAGGTCTTAAAATAGAAACAGTTTACTTTGGAGGAGGTACTCCAACTTCAGTAAGTGAAGAAGAATTTGAAAATATCATGAATAAGATATATAATTCCTTTGTAGACTCTAGAAATATAAAGGAATTTACTGTAGAATGTGGAAGACCTGATTCTATAACAGAAAAAAAGTTAAAGTCAATGAAGAAGTATGGGGTTACAAGAATAAGTATAAATCCTCAAACTATGAACGATAAAACTCTTGAGCTTATAGGAAGAGGTCATAATTCTCAGGATATAAGAGAAAAGTTTAAATTAGCTAGAGAGCTTGGATTTGAAGATATAAATATGGATATGATAATAGGACTTCCAGGAGAAGGAATTGAAGAAGCTAAACATACAGTAGCAGAGATAAAGAAGTTATCTCCAGATAGTTTAACTGTTCATGGTTTATCTTTAAAGAGAGGTTCTATAATGTATGAAAACTTCATTTTAAAGAAAGGTCTTGGTCTTAAGAGTCAGGATGAAGTACTTAAAATGTATGAAGAGAGCAGAAAACTAGCAGAAGATCTAAATTTACAGTCTTATTATATGTATAGACAAAAAAATATGGTTGGAAATATGGAGAACTTAGGTTATACAAAACCAGGAAAAGAATGCATCTATAATATGGAGATGATTGAAGATAATCAAACTATAATTGCATTAGGAGCTGATGCGGTTAGTAAAGTAGTTTTCATAGATGAAGGAAGAATAGAGCGTTTTGGTAATGTAAAAGACGTAAAAGGATACGTTGAAAGAATAGAAGAAATGGTAGAAGGTAAGATTAAACTACTTGATACTTTATATAAATAAGGAGGATTTAGAATGGAAATGCAAGCACCTAAGGGTACTAAAGATATGCTTCCTCAAGATGCCTATAAGTGGCACTATGTTGAGAACGTATTTAAACGTGTTGCAAAGAATTTTGGGGTTAAGGAGATAAGAACACCTATATTTGAGCATACTGAATTATTTTTAAGAGGTGTAGGAGATACTACAGATGTTGTACAAAAAGAAATGTATACATTTAATGATAAAGGTAACAGAAGTATAACATTAAAGCCAGAAGGTACATCACCAGCTGTTAGAGCATTTATTGAAGGAAGATTATTTAATGAAGCTCAGCCAACAAAGTTATATTATGTAACTCCATGCTTTAGATATGAAAATGTACAAAAAGGAAGACTTAGACAATTTCATCAATGTGGAATAGAAGTATTTGGCTCTAAGGAAGCATCTATGGATGGTGAAGTTATTGCATTTGCAATGCAGGTTCTAAAAGAATTAGGATTAAGCAAACTAGAACTTCATATGAATAATTTAGGATGCCCAACATGTAGAGCAAAGTATAATGAAGCTTTAAAGAATTTCTTAAAAGAAAATTATGATAATCTTTGTGAAACATGTAAGGGAAGATTCGAAAAGAATCCAATGAGAATTCTAGATTGTAAAGAAAAGAAATGTAATGAAATAACTAAAAATGCACCTAACATATTAGACTATATATGTGAAGATTGTTCTACACACTTTGAACAAGTAAAAGAATATTTAAATCTTTTAAATATTCCATATGTAATAGATCCTACTATAGTTAGAGGTTTAGATTATTATACAAAGACTATCTTTGAAATTATAAATGATGATTTCACTGTAATAGGTGGAGGAAGATACGATAAGTTAATAGAAGAACTTAACGGACCTGATATGCCAGCTATTGGATTTGGTATGGGAATAGAAAGAATGATAATGGCTCTTGAAAAAGAAGGCGTTGAAATACCAAAAGAAGAAGATTTTGCTCTTTATATAGGTTCAAGAGGAGAAGAAGCTTATAAGAAGTCTTTTGTTCTTGCTAATGAACTAAGAAGCAAAGATATTAAGGTTGAAATAAACCATATGGGAAGAAGCTTTAAGGCAGAAATGAAGTATGCTAACAAAATAGGAGCGAGATTCACTACTGTTTTGGGTGATGATGAACTTGAAAACAAAGTTATCAAGTTAAAAAGAATGGCTGATGGAGAAATATTTGAAGTTTCTCTTGATAATATAGATGATATTGTTAAAGCAATTAAATAAGAAAGGAATGACAGGCAAATGGGAGAAGCTTTAGGCGGACTAAAAAGAACCATGTATTGTGGCGAACCTAGAGAAAGCCATATAGGGCAAACTATTACCCTTATGGGATGGGTTCAAAGAAATAGAAAATTAGGTGGATTAGATTTCATCGATCTTAGAGATAGAGAAGGAATTATGCAGGTTGTTTTTGGTGAAGAAATAAATGCAGAAGCATTTGAAAAAGCTAAATCAATTAAACCAGAATACTGTATAGCTGTAACTGGTAAAGTTGTAAAACGTGAATCACCAAATGAAAAAATGAAAACTGGTATGGTTGAATTATTATGTGAAAGTGTTAAGATTCTTTCTGAATCAGATACACCACCAATATACATAAAAGAAGACTTAGATGCTGGTGAACAAATAAGATTAAAATATAGATATCTAGATTTAAGAAGACCTGATATGCAAAGAATCTTTATGATAAGAAATAGAGCGTCTAAGGCTATCAGAGACTTTATGGATAACAATGGTTTCTTAGAAATAGAAACTCCTGTTCTTACGAAATCAACTCCAGAAGGAGCAAGAGATTATTTAGTTCCTTCAAGAAATTATCCAGGAATGTTCTACGCACTTCCTCAATCACCACAAATCTTTAAACAATTATTAATGGTATCTGGATTTGACAAATACTATCAAATAACAAAATGCTTTAGAGATGAAGATTTAAGAGCTAACAGACAACCAGAATTTACTCAAGTAGATATGGAACTTAGCTTTGTTGAACAAGAAGATATAATGGCATATAATGAAAAGTTAATTGCACATGTATTTAAAGAAGTTATAGGACATGAAGTTAAACTTCCAATTCCAAGAATGACATTTAAAGATGCAATGGAAAAATACGGTTCAGATAAGCCGGATATAAGATTTGGAATGGAAATAACTAATATTACAGAAGATGTTAAAGATATGGATTTTGTAGTATTTAAATCTGCTATAGAAAATGGTGGATCAGTTAGAGCTTTATGCTTAAAGGATGGAGCTTCTCTTGGAAGAAAGCCTTTAGATAAGCTTGGAGAATTCGTTAAGACTTATAAAGCTAAGGGTCTTGCATGGATTCAATTTAAAGAAGAAGGCATGAAATCTTCAATAGCTAAATTCTTAACTGATGATGTTACAGCTAAAATAGCTAAGACTATGGGAGCTGAAACTGGAGATGCAGTTTTAATAGTAGCAGATAAGGATTCAGTTGTACTACAAAGTTTAGGCGCATTAAGACTTGAACTTGCTAAACAATTTGATCTTATTAAAGATAAAAATGAATTTAAATTCACATGGGTTACTGAATTCCCATTATTTGAATACAACGAAGAAGAAGAAAGGTATACAGCATGTCACCATCCATTTACAGCACCAATGGATGAAGATATTGATATGATAGAATCAGATCCAGGCAAGGTGAGATCTAAGGCATATGATTTAGTGTTAAATGGTGAAGAATTGGGTGGAGGTTCTATAAGAATCCATGATATGAAACTTCAAGAAAGAATGTTTAAAGCATTAGGTTTCACAGAAGAAGAAGCTTGGGAAAGATTTGGATTCCTAATTCAAGCATTTAAGTTTGGCCCACCACCACATGGAGGATTAGCTTTTGGTTTCGACAGAATGATAATGTTCTTAGCAGGAACTGATAACATAAAAGATGTTATTGCATTCCCTAAAAACCAAAATGCATACTGTTACTTAAGTGAAGCTCCAAATGTAGTTGATGAAAAACAAATGTGCGAACTAGGAATTAAGATAGAAGTTCAAGATAATGAAAAAAGTGAAAAAATAGAAGAGTAATAGAAGATGCCATGGTATAAAAAATACTATGGCATTTTTTTAACGTATAGGAAATTAAAAAACTTTTTTTGAGAGGGAGTGCTGATTATTACTGGCTTTCTGATATGTAAGTCGTCCAATACGTTAAAAAATAATTGTAGGCCGCAAAAGAACCGAAAAGCAAAATTTCCGTTAGTATTTAAGGCGGTAGAAGCAATATTTTTAAGCGACTGGTTGTGATTTGGAGCATAAAAATATTACTTCTATCCTCCAATTTTGCTTTTAGAACCTTTTGACAGGCTGTAACAAAGTGGCTTCCTGCGCTGAAAAGCGTGGCGTCAGCCACCTTGTTCTTATGGATTTGTACTTTTAAATAAGTTTAATAAGTTGATATAGTATTATGCCACACACACATGTAAAGGTTATACTAATAACTTCTTCATAGTCTTTATTTTTTTTATCGTATATTAATATTGCCAAAAATAGTATTAATAACAATACAGTAACTATTAAATTCATCATAATATCATCCCCCTTGTTAAAAAATTTTACAAAAGAGTCATATATCCTTTAATGTTTAACAAATATTAATAATATTAACCAAAAATTAACTTTATTAATAAAATTGTAATAAATAAAATGAAAAAAATATTGATGCTTTTCTTTTTAACAAATATAGTTGATTTTGGATACATTAATAGTGAGAGGAATAGGATAAAGGTACTGAAAAAAATGGTTTTATGGATGCCTATTACAATATTTGTTATTCTATCAATTTTACTATTTATAATGGATGTAGTTCAAAGTGTAGGAGAAGAAAAAATTATTTCAGAAAAGAATATTCCAAAAGATATTAAGGTAATTTTAGTACTTGGAGCTGGCATAGAAAACAATGGAGAAATATGTGAAATGTTAATGGATAGGCTGAAGAAAGCAGCTGATTTATATAAAAATATTAAAGATGCTAAAATCTTATTATCAGGTAATCATGGTAAGTGCAATTTTGATGAGGCTGCAGCTATGAAGAAATATATTATGAATATTTCAAAAGATATAAAAGAAGACAATATTTTTTTAGATCATTCAGGATTTTCTACGTATGATAGTATATATAGAGCAAAAAATATTTATAAAGTAGAGGAAGTAATTATTGTAACAAATTATTATCATTTACCTAGAACATTATATATAGCGGATAAAATGAAGATGGAAGCTTTTGGAATATATTCAGATACTAAAGATTATATAAATATAGATAGGTATAGAGAAAGAGAATTATTAGCTCAGGTAAAAGATTTTATATATACTAATATATTAAAACCTAAACCTAAATTTTTAGATGAGGAACTACCAATAGATATATGTAATGATAAGGTTACTGATAATAAGATTAAAAATGTTAAAAATTGAAAAATACTATTAAGTAAAATAATGTTATTACGAAAATAAAGTAAAAAGCTAGGGGGAGTCATTATGGATAATAATAAAAAGGTTCAAATGAATAATTTAGAGTATAAAAATATGAATATTATATCTCCTATTAATCCTTTACAAAATACTAAAAGTAAAGTTGATACTAATATATCAGAAGAATTTAAATCTGTAATGAAGAAGGTAAAAGGTGCTAGAAAACAGAAGAATTCAAATATTAAAGATGATATTTTAGTAGAAGATAGTTTGAAAGAACTAATTAAAGAAGATTCTGAGATTAATAAAACAGTTGAAGTAAGAATTACAGAAAGTACCTTAATTAAAAAGATATTATCAGATGAAAAAAATATACCTAGTGATAAAAATCGTAATATATAAAAGACTGGTTTAGTTAACCAGTCTTTTGAAAGTTTAAAGTAATAATAAAGAGTGGAATCTTTTAGCACAAACCACCTTTTCCAGCGTTATTGTTATTATTTCCACATAAGGAAGAAGCATTTTGTGGCTGATTGCCTGCATTATTTCTAAAGGTACCTATTTTTTGATTAAGTTTCTTTATTGTAGATAAATATTCATCATTATAAGGATTAATATTAACAGCTCTCTTAATATGATTTACACCTGAATCTATCCATCCCTTTTTTATAAGTAAGATACCTTTTAAGTAATTCCATTCAGCAGAATGAGAGTTAGATACCAAATTAAGATTAGCTTCAGCAGCAATAAAGTCATCGCTTTCTATTAAATCTCTTACTTTTTCTAAGGTTCTATTATCTGTTATTATTCTTAAAGCTTCATTTGCTTCATTGATTTTTTCCTCATACATTAATTTCACAGAGTCATCTTGAAGCTCATCAAGATTATAGGTATTCATTAAGTTTGAATAAGCTTCTTTTATTTCCATATCAGAAGAATGAGGTAATACTCCTAAAACTTTATAAGGATCCATTCGATACTCCTTCTAATTATTAATTTTATTATTAAATATATTATATTTTGTTTAAAATATTCATATATTTATCTACTAAGCCTAAATCAATGATATTCTTTATTATATTTGTATTTTTAGTAAATGGAATTTTCTTTGTTACTTCACTACAGTTATTTACAAGGTTTAAAATGATGAAGTCAAAATCATCTTTAATAACTTCAATAAGTTGATTATATGAAAAGTTATTGTTATATACTTTTTCTAAGGGATTAAAGTTGCCATAGTTCATATCATCTTTTAAATCATCTAGGGCATCCATAAGGTAAATCCATTTACCAAAGGAATAGCCAAAGCTATAAAGATAATTTCTGATTTTTTCTGAGTCATTAGATAATTTACCAGGATAGTTTTTTAAAATAAATCCAACAATATGACTAAAGGGATGAGAAATCTCATCTATAGAATAATATTTGTTGCTTTTTTCAAGTTTATGAAGGTCTTCTAGAGAATAATGTATAGTATTTTTTAAGTCATTATTAGAAATATTATTATAATAATATTTCAAAATTTTAGATGAACTAAGACTTTTAAAATCATTGTCATCTAACACGTTATCAAGAAGTTTATAATAAGATAAGGCTACATTTAAATCAGCTGCATAAGTAATTGCTTCATTGTCATATATGTAGGTAGTTTTGTTTAAAGGATGTCTTATGCAGCGATTCGATTTTGTATGTGTTGAATGGTCACATAATCCATCTAAAAGGACGGCAAAAAAAGTTGTTTCATAATTTAAAAATATTCTTGGTATATTGCCAAATCTTTTTTTTATACAAATGCATAGACCACAATAATAGTTTTTAAATTTATTTAAATCTTTAACTTTTAGTTCGCTCTGAACAGGAGTTATATATCCAAACATAAGAATCCTCCTAATTAGTGAATAAGTAAAAAAACACTATACAATTTATTTTATGAAATAATTTCAAATGTGTTATTATTTTTTTATCTTTCAAAATATTAAATATAGTATAATAACAATGTAGGTATCTAAAATATATACAAATACTAATTACAAAAAATAAAGGAGGAAATGGATGAAAAAAAATGCAGCTCAAAGGGAGTATAAGAAACTTAAAGGTCAGATAAATCAAATTGAAGAGATAGTACACCATTCAAAGGGTGGAGCGCTTCATGAACATGAATCAACTTTAAGGAAAAAAATATTACTTTTAAATGAGATGGAGAATGAAGGGTTTAAAGATTTTGAAGAAATTTCAGATAGATATAATGAAGCATTAGAGTATGTAGGAAAAAGAATAATTGAAGATTATAATAGAAAAAATAATTGTGATTTTGATTATTATGAAGTGGCAAGGGGAAATTATAATATACTATTGAATTCAGGGATATTAACTGTACTTACAAAAAAGCATATTCCTAAAATGATATCTAAAGAATTTGAAGAAAATTTCCCGGGCAATCCTAAGGATGAATATAGGGAAGCTAGAGGTATGAGAAGAAAATTTGTCATACATTTAGGTGATACTAACACAGGTAAGACTTATAATGCTATTGAAAGACTAAAGCAATGTAAGAATGGAGTTTATTTGTCACCTTTAAGGATATTAGCACTTGAAAATTATGAAAGATTAAATAATGAGGGGATTCTTTGTGATCTTCAGACAGGAGAAGAAGAAATACTTCATGAAGGTGCAACTCATACATCTTGTACTATAGAAAAGCTTAATTTAAAGAAGCAATATGAGGTGGCAGTTATTGATGAAATTCAAATGATTGATGACTCACAAAGAGGTGCAGCATGGAGTAGAGCTGTACTAGGGATAAGAGCAAAAGAAATACATATATGCGGAGCTTTAAATGCTAAATATATAATTGAAAAAATGCTTACCGATTGTAAGGATGATTATGAGATACATGAATATAAGAGAAAAATACCTTTAGTAGTTGAAGAGGGAGAATTTAGTCACAAAGATGTACAGCCTGGAGATGCAATAGTATTATTTTCAAAGAAAAAGGTGCTGACATTAGCTCAAGAATATTCTGAAAGAGGTGAAAGAGCAAGTATTATATATGGGGATCTTCCACCAGAAGTAAGAAGAAAACAATATGAACAGTTCACATCTGGAGAGACAAGAGTTCTTATAACAACAGATGCAATAGGCATGGGAGTTAATCTTCCTATTAGGAGAATAATATTTTTATCCACAAAGAAGTTTGATGGAGAAGAAATTAGAGATTTAACTTCTCAAGAAGTAAAACAGATAGCAGGAAGGGCAGGACGTATAGGTATTTATGATACAGGATATGTTACTTCATCTATTAATAATAAGTTTATAAGTGATAAACTTACAGCAAGGGATAGGGAAATAACAGAGGCGGTTATAGGACCATCAGATGCAATTCTTAGAATAAAGACTCTTCCTTTAATAGAAAAGTTAGCTCTTTGGAGTACTAGAAAAGAAGAGTTAAGTTATTATAGAAAGATGGATATCTCAGATTATATTATAATTCTTGAAAAGCTTAAGAATTATAGATTAAGAGAAGAAATTCAGTGGAAGCTGTTAAAGGTTCCTTTTGATGTTACGAGTGATGCTCTTATGGAACAATTTTTATTCTATGTAGATGAATTATTTGTAGTTAAAAATAAAACAATTTCAAAGCCAACAATTTTAAGCGGAGTTTTAGATGAACTAGAGATATATTATCAAAAGGTTAATATGTATTATTCATTTAATAAGCTGTTTAATCTTAAGTTTGATTTTCAATGGATTTATGATGAAAGAATAAGAGTAAGTGAAGAAATAAATGAAATATTAATTCATATGTAAAAAACTGCTGTAGAATTCTACAGCAGTTTTTTAATTTATAGATTTTTCATATTTCTCTTTAACTTTAATAACTTTAGCTCTATCTACATTCTCAATTTTATATAACCCTTTATCTAAAAGAAGCTGAATAGTATCATGCTCATCACTTAAAGTATCTATCATCATAGTCTTTAAATTATTTATTATAGGCTCTGTACGAGATTCTTGTGCAGCAGTATAGTAAAGATCAGATAAGTTTTTCTCAATAGTAAGAATTTCAGTAGCAATTTCTTTATCAGATAGCATTTAATATCATCTCCTAAAGGTTAGTTTAATAAATTAGAAAGTTTTACAAGATTTTGTTTATGTTTTTCTGCTAATGATTTGAAATGAGCTTTTAGTTCTGCATCTTTTATTGTTTTGCTATGACATTCACATACTTTTTGTGCTAATTTTTCAGCGCCAAGAAGGTCTTCTATATATAAAAGTTCTTTTTCAGTCATAATTATTACCTCCTAAATATTTATTTAAACAAGTATATTTTTCCCTAAATTTTATAGAAATATGTGGCTGATAGGCATTATACATATACCTAAAACTAAAGAGATAATATATATTAAGTTATGATTATAAGATTTAGCTTCAGGAATAAGTTCTGCAAAGGAAATATAAATCATAATACCTGCAACTAATGCAAAAACAATACTTAGAATAAAATCATTTATAAAAGGTTTTAAGAATAGATAAGATATAAGTGCTCCTAAAGGCTCTGAGATTCCAGATATAAATGTATATAAAAAAGCTTTAGGACGGCTGTTAGTGGAATAGTAAATAGGCATAGCAATAGCAACACCTTCAGGTATATTATGAAGAGCTATAGCAAGGGCAATAGTTATTCCAAGGCTTGTATCTTGAAAACCAGAGATATAAGTTGCTATTCCTTCAGGAAAGTTATGAAGCATTAAAGCAATCATTGAAACTAAACCAACTCTAAATAAGCTATTATCATTTTTGACTGAGATATTACCTTTATCAGGTATAAAATTATCAATTAAAAAAGCCATTAATACGCCTATAATTAGGAAAAGGATAGATAATAGACCTCCATTAACC
>CAKVFO010000025.1 GCA_934746785.1 uncultured Clostridium sp.
AATAATAATATATCTAAATAGCTGAATTATGAAAAATATAACTATTTTTCATTTCTTTTATAAGTATTTATATACTTATTCTACACAAAATAATCTTGTAACAAGAAAAGGAGTGATTTAAATGACTAAAGATTGCGGATGCTCATGTAATGATCCAAAAAAGAAAAACAATCTTACTTCTAGTGCAGAAGAAGGATGCAAAAAAAAATCCGTTAAAAACCCAAAAACTGCTGTAAATAATCAGTGGTAAAACACTGCGCCTCCAAACCTTCCTTAATATTAATATAAATTTAAAGAGCAGAAAATTAATTATTATAAATTCTCTGCTCTTTATTTAACCTATAGGAAATTAAAAACTTTTTTTAAGAGCGAACACTAATTATTACTGACTTTTTAATATGCAAGTCCTCCAAATACGTTAAAAAGAAAAATGTAATGCCGCTAAAGTTTTATCTAAAAGCACATCTTTGTATTGCTGTTTGTATTTTAGAAATGGTTATGACACTGCTTTTTTCTTTATCATTCTTTTTTTCTAAAAGCGCACTTTCTTTTAACACATCTATAACGCCCTTCTTACTTAACAGCCTTTGTCTTTTCAAGTTATTAACAAACCATTCATTAAATTTAATTTTTACTCCATTCTCTTCTACTGATAATGGGAATACAACTTCTTTTTTCACCTTAGTATAAATTTCATCTTTAAATATTTTATTAGTTATAGTATCAACCTTACCTATAACATCTTCCTTTTTATATATATCATTCCAAGATAAATCTAAAATTCTACCTTTAAATTCTTTACAAAAGTCTTCATCTTTCTTATATTTTTTATCATTTAATACTAGTTTAAATTGATAATTAGGATTTCTATTTAAAACATTAAATATTAAAAATAACATTCTAAATAAAACATTATTCTTAGCCCTGTTAACTCCACAGCTTACTTCGAGTAATGATATTAATTCCATTAATTTATCTATATTAACACATATAATCTTAGTTTCTTCATTTTCCTTTGCTTTTAATAATTCACAAAAGTAGTTTGCAGAATTTAATATTCTTCCCTTCGAACTATTACTCTTATAATAAAAATCCATAAAGTTTTTTCCAAGAATTTTTTCAATTTCTATACTATTGTTTACTTTAACACTTTCATCAAGACTTATAAGTGCAAGAGAGAACATAGCTAAACAACTTATATCTAAAAATTCGCTGCTTGAGCAGTGCTTCTCTACCACCTTCTTAATGGTCTTATTATAAAATTTCAAATCAATTACCTTTTTCTTTTCATAATATCCCTCAACTATATTTTTTAACTTAACAGATTCATCTATAGCAATAACATATTTATCTTCAGACACTATTTTTAATTCATCCTCTGTTAAAATCTTATTAAAATTCTTTCCTTCTGCAAAGTTATCAATAAGTTCTTCAACATCTCTTACATGATCCTCAATCCATTTTTTATTTTTTCTCTTAACTTCATTTTCTAATATAGAATCGCGTAAAGCAGCATATCTCTTTACTTTACCTTCTAGAGGATACTTGGCCTTTTCCGCCATTTCTTCATCATAGCTTATCTTTATAAAGTTTTTTTTCATATCTATCTTTTTTAACAGATTCTCTAATTCAAGATGTGCTGATTCTGTAGTTCCTACTTTAGAAAGTACTAATGTACACATGGCCTTATTTTGTATTGTTTCTAAAAAAATATTAATTCCTTGAATATTTTCAATATCAGGATAAGCAAACATAACTACTTCATCAACAAGGTCATTTAATGATAAACCTCCCCAAAAATTTATTCCTTGTCTTGAATCTATAAGAACATAATCTATATTATAAAGTTTTTTTATACTATTAATAATATCTAATATATCCCTATTTCCGACTATTCTTTTTTCTTTTAAAAACTTAACCATTTTTATATATTCAGAATTTAATCTTCCAGCTGGAACAACATATACAGCACCACTAGCTCTTAAAGAAAGCTTTTTAACAAATGATGATATTTCTAAAACAGAACTTTTCACAGTTCCATTATATTTATTGTATAAATAATTAACTAATCCACCTTCTAATTTTAAATCAGAGCTAAATGCATTATAGAATCCTGGTTCTTCTAAATCCATATCAATAATTGCTACCTTCTTCCCTTTTTCAGCAAGAAGCAGGGCTGTCTTTATTAATGCAGTAGTTTTCCCTGTTCCACCTTTATATCCATAGAAGGAAATTATCTGTGCATTCTGTCCTTCAAAATCATTTTTAAGACCTTTCTCTTTATTTAATTTAACCATCTTATTCCTCCCCCTATATCTCTATATCTGTAAATTTACCCTTCTTTACATAAATATTTAAATAGATTGTTATAGATAATTTTACTATATTTTGTAATTAATTACTATAGCATATCTTAAAATAATACTTTTTTTGTAAGCTATCTTCTTTTGTCACCTTTTTGACACATTAATATAGTATTATAAAAGTAATCAAGTAGGTTAAACGACATAACAAACTTGTTAAACGACAAAGAAAAAAGAGGATTCAAACTTCGAATCCTCTTTTTTCTTTATACAACTTTGTTAAATCATGTAAAAATTTTCTAAAATAAAAATTGAATGATAGATTTAATCTTCTACTGCAAAAAATGTTCCAAGTATCATAAATCCTAATGCAATATAAAATGTCCACTGAGGCATAGTCTTAAATACTATTAAAGATAATACTACCCCCACAAAAGGAGTAATTGCATAATAGGTGCTTGTCTTAGCTGCTCCTAAATATCTCTGTGCCTTTACATAAAAATAAATGCTTAATCCATAGGATACAAAGCCTAAAATAAGAGTTATTATAATGTTTTTAAAATCTGGAATATCTTCCTTAACAGTTAAAGCTATAATTAATGAACCTAGTCCTGAGAATATTCCTTTTATCATTACTATTTGAAGCGGATCTTTATCTGAAATCTTTCTTGTACAATTATTTTCTATCCCCCAGCACAAAGCTGCTAACAATACAAAAATAGAACCATAAGAAAACTTAAAAGCATTAAAATTTTCAAAAGAAAGTATTATACATGCAGATGTTACAAGGATTATTGATATGGTGAGTTTTTTAGATATGTTTTCTTTGAAAAATATGTACGCAATGACTGCCGTAGCTGCAATTTCAAAGTTATTTAATAAAGATACATTTTCAGGATTGCTCAAATTTAAACCTATCATTAAAAAGATAGGTGCTGCTATGTCTAGTACAACCATTAATATAGTATATGGAAGGTCCTTTCTTTGAAGATTTTTCTCATTCTCCTTATTTGAATATTTATGTAATAACCTTAATAAAAACATTCCTATTCCTGCCCCTAAATACAGAAAGGATGCCATCATAACTTCATCCACACTTTCTAACAAAAGCTTAGAACAAGGTATATTAATTGCATAAAGTACAGCAGCTAATAACGCAAAAAGAATTGCATAGTTTTTCATTTTATTACCTCCAATCTATTGATTTTAACAAAATTTAGTAATACAATTTATAGGATATAATACACTTTGTTCAATATCATTATATTCACAGCATTTTTTAATAGCAATAATTAAAAGTCTCTCTTTGTATGTTACTGAACACTTTTGTAAAGTTGTACTTTTTAGGAGGTAATAAAAATGGATAGAAGAACTAAAAAAACAAGAGCTGCAATCTTTGATGCCTTTATAACTCTTGTATCAAATAAATCTTACTCAAAGATAACAATTCAAGAAATAATAGATACTGCTGACATTGGAAGAAGTACTTTTTATACTCACTTTGAAACTAAAGATATCCTTCTTAAAGAGTTTTGCCGTGAAATGTTTTTACACGCTTTTTCTCATAACCCTTCAGCAGAAACAACTCACGATTTTTCATCATCTAAAGGAAACCTTAAAACATTTTTAACTCATATTCTTTATCATTTAAGAGATGAAGAAAAGCATTTAAGTGGTGTATTGCTAAGTACAAGCAGTGAACTTTTCTGGAATTATATAAAACAACAGCTTTCATTATCTATAACAAACTTGATTCCAGAGATTAAAACTGAAAAATCACAACTAATTCCTGATGATCTTTTACTTCTTCACATTACAGACAGCTTTGTAACACTTACAAAATGGTGGATTAAAAAAGGAATGAAAGAAACTCCTGAAGTTATAGAAAGTTATTTTGAAAATATGATATATCCTATATTATAAAGTTATATTTTAAAAGAAAGCCATTTTAAGTTTGTTCAAAAACAAATAAAAAGGGATGTATCAAAAGCATTTACCCTAAATATGAACATATTTAGAATAAAATATCTCCTTTTTGATACATCCCTTTTATACTTCTTTATGAAATAATCATACTTTTTATTGTATTATATCCTGCAATACCATCCCCCTCTAATTTATGAGACCTTTGCCAAGACTTAACATGAGCCTCTGTATCAGGGCCATAGATTCCATCTACTGAAATTCCAAGAATACCTTGAATCCATCTAGTTAAAGCTGGAGTTCTATATTTAATTCCTGCTATTAATCCTTTTATAGCATTATCAGTTTCAGGTCCATAAATTCCATCTAGAGTACATCCAGCGATTCTTTGAATATCATAAACCTTTTGATTATAATTACTTCTTTCTTTAATTAATATTTCATCTGTAAAATTATTTAAATCACAATTTCCATTAATTCCAGGAATCCTTCCACACTCACTATATTGATGGCCAACAACTTTTCTAAATCCTGTTTCCATAGGATGTGAGACTCCATAATGAGCAATCCATGCTTTATAGGACTTTATCCTTTCATCTAAATTATATCTTCCAAAATAACCCCCTGTATAAATAATACAATCATAACCACTTATAGCCCTAAATTTATTTAAGAAAAGAAGACATCTATCTGTAATTTGTAATGATGTTCTTTTATAATTATTTACCTCAATATCAAGTACAGGATAAATATCAAAGTTCTTATTTTTAATACTGTTCCAAAAGTCAACTGCTTGTTGTTCTGAATCAGTTTTCTCTGACATAAAATGATAAAATCCCACCTTCATTCCTTTTTCTTTAGCACCATTATAATGTTCTTCTAGCTTTGAATCTTTGAAGCTTACCCCTTCAGTTGCTTTAATTATAACGGCTTCAATTCCTGAATTTCTCACACTATTGAAATCTATAGTTCCATTATGAACACTAACATCTATACCTTTCATTATTTAATTCCCCTTTTATGCCTTTATTTACTTTATTTTTTCTTTTATCTCTTCTACATCCTCTTTTATCTCTTGAACAATTGCAATTTTGTCAGCAAGTTTATCTATTGTTTCTTGATATTTATCTTCTCTTTGTTTACTATCTTTTCTAGTATCCCATAGAAGCCATACAAAAAGACTTCCAAAGGATAAATTAGAAAGAAGATAAGTTATTAATTCACCATTCATAAATCTTATCCTATCCTTTTCCACATATAGCATGTTATATAAGGTTGTATATTATTATGAAAACCATTCCCTCCTACTGAAGCTGCATAAGTAGATTGTGTAAACCAATGTCCTTGAGTTTTAAAATCTGTACAAGCTCCTCCAGTACCGAATTTATTAGGTATAACAAAATCTTGACCTAGAGTCATTACTATTTGATGACCATGGTTTGGCATTTCCTCAACAGTCAATTTATGGTAATACTCACCACCAGATGAATCTGCACTACTAAAAGTCAATACGTTGTTTTTTGCATCTTTCCCTGTACCAACACCAACAGGAACTCTTCCAGCTCCCCATTGCATCCATTCTCCTCCAAATAAATTTTTTGGATTATTGCTACTTGTACTCATATATATTGAGCCTATAGGATAAAATGTTTTTAAAACAAAAGATTTTATTACTTGTTCAATTCCATCTAATTTCTTCTTATCTGCTGAGCTCATTAAACCACTAGTACTTGTAGTAGCTAGCGTTGTGTTTGCCTTTGCATTCCAGACACTTTTCTCACTTTCCTTTACAAATTTATGATTTGTATCTTCTTGTATCATTGTTGCTGGATGATTTAATGGATGTACATACTTATTAGCACCTTCTGCAATTCCACTTAATTTCTTTCTTTCAGCATCAGTCATAAATCTATGATTTGTATCTTCTTGTATCATTGTTGCTGGATGATTTGATGGATGTGCATACTTATTAGCACCTTCTGCAACTCCATTTAACTTCTTTCTTTCAGTATCAGTCATAAATCTATGATTTGCATCCTGCTCTACTAGTGATCCCTTAGTTTTAAAGTAAATATTATCGTACTCTTTCCCATTATAGTATTTGTAAACTCCACTTTTATCTGCCATTAATATCTCCTTCTTTCTAATTAAAATTTACTATTTTTTAAGTTAAGTTTTATTGTGTATTCTTAGCTAATCCTAAAGATGACCTGCTTCCAGATTCAGAGGAAGAAGTTTTTTTCACCTCATCTAAGATTGTAGGAATTATACTTCCAAATATAGGTTCTATGGTCACAGTATTTTTCTCATAAATTTCTTTAACTTCATTTACTCTATTATGAATAATAAATCCATATTTTTTACTTACAGTTGTAACTATATCCCCAAGATCCCATTCTTTTTTATACCCTTCAGCATCCACTTCACATTCATAACTTTCTATAACTCCATTCTTCTTTAATTTAAACTCAGCAAAACCTGCAAAATTAGTATTGTCTTTATCATTCTTAAAGAACACTTCACGCCTGTCCAAACCACTTTTTTCATTATTAAATATGAATGGCTTACTTGATTGTAGGCCAATATATGCACAATTTTTATAACTTAAATCACTTTGAATATAGGTTTGTTTTTTTACATTATCATATTCTACTGAGAAAATAGCTGGTGGATTTTTATCCTGTATTGAAGATAAATCTCTTCCTTGTAAAACCTTAAAAATTAGACTTTGAGTTTTAATATCAAAATCAACAGCTGCACCAAAGCCGCTTGCATCACATAGCTTTGTTATCTCATCACATAAATTAGTGTAAGCTGCTGAAAAATCAAAGGTATTACCAAGCTTTTTACTATCCTGAATTTTTAAGTTTTCTATTTTTCTTTCACCACTTAATAATGTATTGCTTTTAACAAGATTTATCATTATTTCATCAGCAAAACCACTATAAACCTGTTCTTCCTTTCCATCCGGTGGAACAATCAATCTAAAAGTTAGAAGATATAAAAGTGAAAATCCTTTAACTTTTATATCTTTTCCGTCTTCCTCATTTATTTCTATATATTCAATTATTCCACACTTACCTTCATCATTATCTACCATGATAATGTTACCTTTTTTTATAAGTTCCTTATCAAAATCTATAACATGAAACTCAAATTCTCCATAGGTATTCCACCTTCTTGTAAAAAAAAGAGAAGTGAAATTATCCACTTCTCCTAGAAAATTTAAGTCCTTATCAAAAATTCTTATTGCCCTGATGTGTCTATCCATATAGAACCACTCACGCTTTCCTTTGGCATAGTATCTTGAATAAATACATCTCTCATTTTATTCTGCATTCCAGCCATCCAAATATTAAACTGATTTTGTAAACCTTGAATCATAGTTTTATATGAACTTATATTTTTAGGCCTAATAGTACCACATAACTGTTCATTAAATCTCTCATCAACAACTGTTATATTTCCATTGCTATCTATCTTTATTAAGGCTAATGATAACTCATTTCCTTCACCATCTAAAGCTGGGCCTCCCTTATCAGTTCCATTCTTTAAATTTAACTTCATAGAGCTATCTCCTATGCTAGGAATAAGAGTTATAACCATTCTATAATAATGAATACCTGAAGTAGGCTTATTAATATTAAAATATTTCTTCTTATCAACATATAAATAATATCCCTTAATTATTGCAAATCCTGGATTTACAACTACTTTCCCACTTTCTTTAGATACCCCCATTGTCATATTACTATTTTTATCTATACTAACTCCACTTTCATATATATTAGCAAAGTATCTATTAAATTCCTCTTCTCCATAGCTATGATCTCCATTAAAAAATCCACTATACTCCATGAACTCCACCTCCTAAATTCCTAAATAATTATTTTTATACTTTATCTTCACATTTTGTTCTGTAAGCTTAACATCGTCATTAAAATATTGAATCAAGTTATCTCCTGGTCTTAAACTAAAAAAGGTTGAGTTTAAATCAATATAATTAAAGGCATTTTTATTTTTACCTTCACTTTTTATTATAACTTTTTTATTACCATAAGCTGTATTTATAAATAGAACTTCGCCTTCTAAAATATCTCTTTTTACCTTTATAAACTCATTAGTTGTTGCATTTTTAACACATGGATTTTTAGCTGGTCCTTCAAATTCTATCTCTACAGGTGTTTCAATATGTCCATTAACTCTTAATATTGCACCTTTTTTTTCCTCATCTTTAGTTTTATGCTTAAATTTAAGATCAAACTTAAATGGGAATTTAACTCCCCCCTCCCATACTGCAATAACTTTTTCTGTTGAATGCTCATCTTTAAAAAAGGGATCTGGACATACAATAGAAATCTTAAAAGCTAAAGGTGAGTATATATTATCCTGAACTATTTTAAAACTTTCTATTTCAAAGTTAATTTCACGAACAACTTCTTTATCATCTTCCCTAAGAATCACTTTTAAGCATCCTTCATTTTTGGGATTAAAAAATGAAATTAAGTCCTCCCTTACCTTTTGAAATTCTCCTCCAACATACTCTGCTGCTATATCTATAGTTCTTCCTGAAATTCTTTTACTATTTACTACTTTTCCATCATACTGAGAATTATCAGTCAAACTTAAATCTATATCAGAGCTTTCAATCCCCTCTATGGAGGTTAGTTTATACTTTGAACTTTTACTAATCTCAATAACTCTTTTATCCTTTTCTTTTCCTGAAGTTAATATTAAATCTATACTTCTATTATCCAAAAGCTAACTCCCTCCCGGCTCTTCTAATTGCTCTAGCTGTTTCACTTGGAGATTTTACAGGTTGAGTAATTGTTATATTTTGAACTATTCCATTATCATTGTTATTTACAATACTTGATGCAGAATCTTTATATCCTGAAAGACTTATAACACTTCCTAACATATCTAAAGATTGAAACTTAACTGTATCCTCCATTAAAGCTGTAAGATTTTCCATGTCTTTCTTCACATCTGAAGCAAGTTTTACATATTCAATGTCAATTCCTAGTCCTATTCCTCTAACTAAGTTCTTACCAATTAAATCTCTCATTACCCTTGATGGTGAATGTATACCTAGAGTGTCTTTTATACCATTTATAATTCCTCCACAAAAATCTGATATTTTATTCTTTATCCAAGATATTGAGTTACTAATTCCCTGCCATATACCACTAACTATATTTCTTCCTATAGAGATCATTGTTGATGGAAGATTAGCAATGGTATTTATTATAGTTGAAACCATAGACGACATAGCACTTCCTGCATTAGAAATCATATTACTTCCCCACTGAACTAGGGCAGATAACGCACCTCCTAAACAATTCCCTATTCTTCCTGGCAGAGATGCAAACCAACTAGTAACATTATCTATTAATGAGGATACTGCACTAACTGCATTATTGTACATATCAGATCCCCATCTAATTACATTACTTACCGCATTACATAACCAACTCCAAATATTCCCTGGAAGTTTGGCAAACCAATTAACTATTCCACTAATTATTCCTGGCAAATCGTTTTTAATCCATCCCCAGCATGATACTCCAAATTCTATGACTTTCCCTAGAAGACATCCCAAAGCATATCCAATCTTACCTGGAAGTTCATTAAACCATTGAACAAAGATAATAATCCATTCTGGTATAGTCTTACTAAAGAAATCTGATACTGCATTCCATCCATCTATAAATGCCTGCTTTATTACAAGCCATATATTTTTAAACCAATCAGGTATTGCCATAAAAAATGTGCAAATACTATCCCATGCAGCTGGAATTGATACTGTAAAAAAATCTACTATAGACTGCCATACCCCTACAAAGGTATCTTTAATAACATTCCATATTTCTATTACTGCATTTCTAAAATCTTCATTTGTATTCCATAAATATACTATTGATGCCACTACAGCTGCAATAAGTGCTGGTATTACAAAAAACAAGCTTCCTGGTAACATTAATGTTGACACTAATTCAATAAGACTACTTATTAAACCATATACTGAAGATAATATTTCAAATGTTTCAAAAGCTGCTGCTACTGCAATAATACCTGTTGTTACTGCTTCATTATTATCAAGAAGCCATGTTAAGGCATTAATAATTAAAGGCATACATCCATCTACTATTTCTCCAATTACTGAAATAAAATCGCCTAATTTCTCTGATATTCCTTCTATTATTTCAGAGAACTGTCCATCTGATAAACACTCACTTATGCTATTAACCACGTTAGAAACTATATCTAAAAGACTGCCCATAGGTTCTTCAAACTTACTTGGTATATCTTCAAAAACATTACTAAAAGTTTCACCTATCTCCTCTACTTTAGCCTTATTCTCATCACTTGTAGAAGCTGCAAACTCTCCAACTCCAGATACAATATCTTTAATAGAAGATGAAACTCCAACTATACTTTCTTGAAATGCTGAATATGCTTCTCCTGTTTGACTCAAAGCATCTTTTGCCATATTTGAAAGTTCTTTAATTTTGTCTTTTATTCTCTCTCCAAAGCTCTTTTCAACTTCTTCCAAGTTATTTTCCATTTCAAATTTAACTTTGATAGTACATGACTTTTCTACTGGTATCTCAATTGACTTATCATCCAAAATATTCACCCCTTTCTCTAAATAATAGACACTGTAGTTATTATAATTTTCTACAGTGTCTTACTTGATATTTATAGAACCTTACTCAAATCTCCATCTTTAAGTAAAGCCTTTTCTATATCTTCTATCTTTTTATTTTCCTTTTTAGATCTTGGTATTTCATGAAGCTTCTTCATTTTTCTATAGAATTCCTGCTGCTCTTTTGACATGGTATTTGTAATATTCATTGCTCTATAACCCATTATCTTTACAAATTCGTTATCATCCTTTAAAGATTTAAACATGGCTCTAAACTTCCACCAATGCATATAAGACTCTTGTAGATCCACACCATATTGAGCTAGAAACGCAGAATAAATATATTCAGCATCAAAATCATAAGAATAAACCATATTATTACGTCCTTCTTCTAACTTTCCCCCATTTAATACCGCATCTTTTCCTCCCCTATAAAACCAAAGAATCTTTTTTACAGCTTCTTCTTTATTTTTGGGGATTACAGGATAATAAAGATTTAGAGCATAAAAAACTTTATCTCTTTCATCTAATTCATCATCCTGCATCATAATTTCAAATAAAATTGATGTTCTGAAATCAAAATTTATATCAAATTTCTCTCCATCTACTTCAACACTTTCAGGAAGTCTATCAATTAAAATATTCATTATCTTTTACTTCTCTTAATCCTATCCTTAGAATACTTTGACTGCATTTTTTTCAATTCTGAAGCTTGTTGGTTTGTTTGATCTATCAATTCTTCAAAAGCCTTTAAAGTAGTTAAAATATTAACTTTATCTCCAAAAATTTTTTTATCAGTCCCCTCTCCAAAAAGAGTATTAAAACATTTAAATATAACAGTACATTGATTTCTTATAACCTCAGAACCTGTCACATTAGAATTTGTATTGGAACTTTTTGAAACCTCCTGCAATGCTGCTTCATATTTTTCAGCAACATCAGCATCAAAAATATCTAAATCCTGAAGTTCAACTCCATTAATAACCATCTAAAATCTCTCCTATCTATTAGTTTTCTGTTTCATTAACACTTGGTACAATATCCTTTTTAGCTGCATTCATCATTTCTTCTGCACTTAAATAAAATTGTTTTTCCTTAGTATCAAATATCCCCATTGTAGGTTCTCCATTAGCATAAAGATTTCCACTTACTACAATGCTTTCACCACCTGCGCCAGCAAAACTAGCTGTTTCACATGTTACATTAAATTTTCTTGCTCTATAAATACTCTTTCCTTCTTCAACTACATCAAATAATTCAACTCGTACATATTCAAATTCTGCATCTTTGCCTGTTAATTGATTTCTTCCCACATTATAAAGTGCCATTACTGCTTCTTCAGATTTAATTAAATCTGATGAATATGCGAATTGAGTTTGATATCCCTTTACTATACTCGTACTTGATTTAGAATTCACATAAGTTTTTGTATCGATTTGAGCTGTTGGATTTTCATCTAAAGTATTAAATCCTGCTCCCATAAGTTCATATTTTCCATTTACCATTAAATAGTCTGCTACCATATTTCTTTGAATTGTTAAATTTGCCATAATAATTACTCCCCTTTTTCATAATAATTTAAAATAAAATTGATTTGATAAGTGTAGCTTTCTGCTACGTCTTTTAAAGCTTCAGCTAATAAGGAAGCTTTAATTGATTCTATCTTTCTATTTTCATCTAGATTCTTTATTCCTAAACTTCTAAGTCTTCTTTTAAGATATAGTAATAGATGTTTATCAAATTCTGTATCTATTAAATTTTCTATTGTTTTAATGCCATAAGCTTTATTAGTAGTAAACATAAATCCAAATTGATTTATTGAATCCCCATTTATATAATTTTTAACTAAAGGCTCTTTAACTGGTACCTCTTTTAGAGAGTAACCATCTTCTTTACTTACTTCCTTGTAAAATTCTTTTAAATAAGGACATTCACTTACTAATTCTCTTAAATAATTAATAATTGACAACTTTCTAAACCCTCCTTAAGAGCTTTAAGCTTTTTAATATTTTTTTATAAACATATGCGCATTAGTTTATAAGTAAAGGAGCTTTAAGATTTACTCTTAAGCTCCTTAGGCTTCCCTCTGTACAGTTTTTCACCATACATAAATTGTATCATCAGTTTTACTTTTGGTATATTAAATCATCTCACTCTAGTACATAACTTTGTACTAACTTTGTTTCAATTTTATTTCCCACAAAAAAAATTATGGATATCCTGTTTAAACATACGGATTTACAGGATATCCATAAAATCTAAATCATATATTCATTCAATTTAACTAAGTACAATCATAAACTTTTCAACTGCTTTCTTTTTAAGTCTATAATATTTATTTCTATCAATCATAAGCTCACTTTGTACATCTTCCTTATCTATGTCATCTCTAAAATATGCAGTTTCAATAATTCTTCTGCTCATATCATCAAGTCTTTCTAATACATAATCTATAGCTTTAACTATATTTTTCATATAATCAAGATCCATAACAGAACTTTCTACACTTGAACTAAATTTATTAGTTTTAGAAGTAACTTCACCAAAATTTGTTCCTCCTTTTAAATCTGGCATTTCAATTGACATAATATAATAAGGATATTCCTTTAACTTCTTCTCAGTCTTCTTTCTTAACACTTTATATTCTTCATTATTTAAATTCATTTTTACCCCTCCTATTCAAGTTGCTTGAACTCCTATTTTAAAAAAATTTCCTTTTCTACTCCATATAGCTTGGACAACTTTTCAATTTTATCTACTGTCAGCTTAACCTTTTTATGTTCTAATGCCCAATAGCCGCTTTTACTTTTATAACCTAACAATTTACCTGCCTCTTCAAGAGTATAACCTCTATCAAGTCTTAATTTTTTTAACATAATACACCTCCCAAAGTCCAAGATTTCTGAACTTTATATTTTTATATTAATCCAAGTTTCTTGAACTGTCAATATAATATTTAAGCATTTACAGATATATTTACGAAATTTCGTTATTCTAGTACAATATAATTGAACTTATTAATAAGGAGATTTATAAATGATTACTTTAGCTAATAGATTAAAAGAATTAAGAAAAGATAGAGGATTAACTCAAAAGGATCTTGGAAATATTTTAGGCGTTGGTAAAACTACTATTTCTATGTATGAAAACGGGAACTCCACTCCTAATGATGAAATTAAACTTAAAATATGTGATTACTTTAATGTATCTCTAGACTATCTTATTGGTAAATCATCCGTAAAAAATTATCAAGAAAATCCTCATTTTAATACTATAGATAAAATAGCAAAAAATAATGGTATACATACTTTAGCTGCTCACTTTGAAAATGAAGAATTTACTCAAGATGATTTAAATGATATAGAAAACTTCATAAACTATGTAATATCAAAAAAGAAAACGTAAGAACATTTGTTCGATTTATGGTATAATACTCCTATAAAGACTTACCTATTAGGAGGAACATATGGAATACATGGATTTAGTTAATGAAGCTTATATGAAAGATATCGATATAGTAGAAATACCCTTTAATAAAAATATAAAAGGCTTATATTGTGATAAAACTATAGGACTTAATAAAAATATAAAAACTACAACTGAAAAAAAATGCATATTAGCTGAAGAATTGGGCCATTTCTATACTACAAGTGGAAATATTATAGACAACTCTATATTATGTAAGAAATCAGAAAACACTGCTAGAAGATGGGCATATATGCGATTAATAAGCCTTTCTGATTTTATTGATGCTTTTAATTATGGTATAAATACCTTTGAAGATTTAGCCTCTTATCTTGATGTAACTATTCCATTCTTAAAGGAAACTATTAATTTTTATAAAAAAAGATATGGAATTAAAACATCTATAGATAATTATATAATCTTTTTTGAGCCTTCCTTTTCTATTGTGAAAAAATTTTAAGTTTTTCTATAATAAAGCTGAAGCTATGACTTTTACTTTTAGCTTCAGCTTAACTACACAATGTTATTTTAACAATATTCCTTAAATTCATATCCACCTTTTTTAAGTTTTAATCTACACCAAGACCGTTCTCTATCACTAAACACATCTTCATATCTTTTCTTTAATACTATAGTCTCAATTGATAAATCCAATCTATTTCTGCTTTTTAAAAGTTCAAAGTCAAAACTTCCTCCTTCAATAAATATAATTCTCTTAATTACTTCTGATGGAATTGCTCCACTATTTAGCATTTGAAGAACTCTAAAAGGCTTATAATCCATTTCAACTTCTGATTTTTTATAGAGATTAATCAATTCTACATAAAGTTCCCTTTCTAAATCCAT
Organism: uncultured Clostridium sp.; assembly: GCA_934746785.1. GTDB lineage: Bacteria > Bacillota > Clostridia > Clostridiales > Clostridiaceae > Clostridium. The sequence continues at coordinate 15,187 of CAKVFO010000025.1, forward strand.
CATAAAATATCTCACTTTCTATAATCAACTTTTAATACATTATATGATGATCTTTAAAAAGTTATAATCTTATTTATTAATAATTTCTTTACATTTTATCTTTTCAATTTCTCCAGAAAATTTTTTAGTATGATACTTAGAATTTTTTATATTTGATAATTTCTTTTTACCTGGAGCAGTTCTTTTTCTTCTTTCTTTAAAAGTTCGTAATAATACTCCTACTATAGCAACTGATAATAATATATAATATAGTATACTCACAATCTGCCTCCAAATATCTTTTATTATTTATTATGTGTAATTCCCTCCATAATATGCATAAAATATCACTTTATTAAAGTAAATTGTATTTTCTTCTCATTTCATGAGTATCTAAATCTGCTATTCTTGTTGGTATAGGAATATGGCTTTCCTTAGTAACTAAATTCTTTATTATTTCTGTACAGGTATCTATATCTACAAAGTTACCTACAGAAATAAATACAGGCTTAACATTTCTATGAGTTCTTAAAGCCCTTCCATATACCTCATCTTTTATAATAATATCTGTATATGAACCTTCTTCCTTGTTAGGTTCTATATAATCTGTATTATGAACTTTAAAGTAACTTTTAGCCACTCCTATAGAGGGTTTATTTAAAACTATACCTGCATGAGTTGCTATACCCATATGTCTTGGATGAAGATATCCATTTCCATCAAAAACATAAAGATCTGGTTCTATTTCTAGTTTTTCAACTGTTTCTAAAATAAGAGGCATTTCTCTAAAGGCAAGACAGCCTGGTATATACGGGAAATCTATTTTTCCTTTTGTATGTTTCTTTTCAATAACTTCTTTTGTATTATAGTCAATTACTACAATACAACATACAGCAAACTCTTCCCCGTCTTTTCCAAAGTAAGATAAATCTACACCTGCTACATATTTTAAATTATTTAAATCAACCTTATTCTCTAAACATATCTTTTCTCTTAACTTATTTTGTTTAACTATAGACTGCTCTTCTAAAATTTTATCTATCATTTGAAAATCTCTCCATTTTGTAATCTTGCCATTATATCTTCAAAATTCTGTTTTTTATCAGCTGTTATCACTTCTGTCCAAGTCTTACCTGCCTTTCTGCTTATAATGGCATTAAGTCCTTCTACTACATTGTCACCTTTAATTACTGTTTCAGTAACTAACTTTCCGCTCTCTGTAATAAATACGATCATTTCACCATTTGATAAAGTTCCAATAGGAACAACTTTTTCATCTGTATATTTACTTAAATCAAAATATTTCTTCCTTCATACCACCCTGATTCTTCTAACTTTTGCTTTACTTTTTTATCTAACACCTTTAATTTTCAGTATAACTATATACTTTTCTCCTCTAGTAACTCTCCATTTTCATCCCACTTTTTAAGACTCTTTATCTCATCATTTTCATATTTTCCATAATAAATCATTTGTCCATTTTCTGCCCATTGTATCATTTCACCATCTATTAATCCGTCTTTAAATTCACAATAGCTTTTTAACTTACCATTATAATAAAATTCAACACTCTGTATATCCTCTTCCCCATCTACATAATAGGAATAACTTTCAATATTTCCATCATCAAATAATGTGTATGCTAATCCATTATAAGCTTCACCTGTTTCTATATCTGTACTTATACATTCAATAGGATCATATCCTATTTGCTCTAATAAATTTTTACCTTTACTTAATATTTTTTCTTTATTTGAAATTATCATTTAATTCTCTTTACAAAGATTCTCTCTAACATTAGTAATTACTTGATTTATTCCTCTTTCACCCATTAAATCAAAAAAGTCATCACCTGAGTTATTAAGTATAAATTCTTTTTCTTCTTTATATACAGGCATAATATTATATATATATACATTACTATTTTCATTCTTAAAACAGAAAAACTTTGCATCATTTTGAACTGTTGGAGGATAAATAAATGCACTTGAATATCCTACTTTACTGCAATATGGTTTATCATCTACTGAATTAGATATTGTATGTCCCCATCCTAACCATCTACCGCTTCTTAATGGATATGATGCTATTACTTTTAAAAGATTTAGAACCCAATAGTTCTCTTCCTTGTTAATCCCTTCAGAATCTATTTTAAAATTTTTATCTAAAAACATCATAAATTCAACATTTTTATACTCAGACATTTCTTCTGGAACATTCATATCAAATCTACCTAAACCACAAGTAACTAATGCCTTATAATCTTCATTTTCTACAATTAAAATATCAAAAGGCATATCTATGTTTTGCTCTTCTCTATAGATACTTTTTATATTACCTATGTTCTCCTCTACATGTCTTTTATAATCATTAATATCATAACTTTCTTCTTGATGCACTTCCTCCTCTGCATTTTCTGTAGAATCCCATACACATTCAAAGTCTAAACCTGTTAATTTAAGTTCCTTATACATATCTACAAATTTATCTGTAGCAAATTTTCTAGGTTCTTCATACTTAATTTTAAATATATCAAGATCTTTAACCTTATCTTCCTTAAAAGAATACTTCCTAATGCCTTTAACATCTCCTGAACTCTTAAAGAATTCTAATTCACACTCTTCTTCATTTAATACATCATCAACTTTAAGTATATTCCATATAAAGTTATTTTCTTCACTATATTCATCCCTAAAGGGCATAAATTGTACATTTTTTAGTTCTAATCTATCCTTCAACTTTAAAACTAATTTATTATCAGATAATAAAGTTGATAAATAAGACTGAATATCTGGTTTCATTTCAGAAGCATCAATGCTACCCTCAATAGTTTTCCAATCATCTATTTTTTGCCCTTCCCATTCGTAAGTTTCATATTTTTCATCAGACTCCCCTTCAAATGACCAGTAATTATAACTTTCATTTGATATTGTAACTTCCCATACTTTCATGCTTGTTTCCTCCTTTTTAATATTTAAACTCACCTGTTAGAATCTTATCTCTAATATCATGTAATGTTTCAATTACGCTCTCTTTAGTTTTGCATTTATTCAATTCATTATAAAGATTTTGATAATATTTGTTGGTATGAATCTTTCTATGATTAATGGGTTTATTAAGGCCTTCTAAATCCTCTACCGGCAAAAACACTCCATTATCTGCACTGTTTATATCTATTCCAAAGCTACTAAGTATTTTTCTGCACTTTGAAACAACTTTAGACTTAGTATCATCATTTACTGGCACTATATGATGTGCATTGTTGCAATATTTAGGTGTACTAATTCCACTTTTCTTTAAATTAGAACGTAGAATATCAGAATTAGACCTACCTTTTAAGATACTCTCAATTGTTTGTAGCGTTTTATCTATATCCTTTTTAGTATTTGTCTTATTTAATCTTGCTATTTCCGATGTACTCATAAATGGTACTTCTTCAATTATACTCTTATACTTGTCTAATTCCTTTTTTATTTGAACTTCTGATTTATTACTTAATGCTAGTTCTTTTATCTTATTCACATAATTATCCCTTATAGAGGGTACTTTTGATAATAAATTCTCAACTTCATTAATATCATTTCCTAAGTTGTGATTAGATACAAATTCATTAATAATTTCTTTTTTATTATGTTTATATTCGTTTTTAGCATTCTTAAATAAGTCTTCTGACGATTTTTGACCTTCACCAAAATCTTCAAACTTTCCTGAAGGCTTTGAATTTTCTACTGTATCAATAATATTTTTACTTTCATTTTTTATATCTGATACATGTTTTGTATCTACTTTTATGCCTTTTCTAAATTCATTTCTTAAAGAACTAGAAGTAACTTTTTTAGCAGATTTAACTTTGTTATTTAAATATTCTTTAATTTTTTTACTGTCTCCAGCTGAACTTGCACACACTTTACTAAATTTTGATATTTCAGCCTTATCACCACTACTTAGTAACTTATGTATTTCAGCCTTTTCAAAATCTGTGAACTTACAATTATCTAATATTTTTGTAACTTCTCTTAGATTCTTATTACTTTTATAAATCTGTTCAAAGGTTCCTGCCCCAAAGCAGCTCATATATACTTTTTTATCCTTAGTAACACCTGATAAATTTGCCATAAGACGTTTATATTCTGCCTTATTAGTAAGTCTCATTTCATCCAGAAAACTACCTTTATGAACTCCCTTTAACTTTGCATCTGCCTTTGATACTGCACCAGCAATATTTTTACGATTACCATAAGCTAAAAGTCCTCCAATAATGGCTAATTGTCCTTTAGGTCCTATTCCAGCCTTATCTGCAGCCTGAGTTGCTGCATAAAATCCATATCCACCAATTGTATCTTTAGCAAACTCCTTAGCCAAATATTTACTTCCAAATTTCGCTCCATCTTTCACAGAAACTTTAAAGGCTGTTTTTCCTATTTTATAAAGACCTTTTGCATCAAGCAGGCAGGCAAAACCAGTTATACCTCTTTCAACACCAGATAGCTTTCTTTTAGTTATAGGATCTACACCTACAATTGTTTCATAGCCACCCTTTATAAGACCTACACCAGGAATAAAATCAAGTATAAGTGACAGTCTCTCTTCTCCCTTTGTTATAAAGTTAAGATCATCGCTTTCTAAAAACTTCTGTCTTTCCTTTTCATAAGTATCAAACCTTATCTCATTATCATCTAAGTACTTCACATAATCTTTTATAGCCTTTACTTGTTCTGCAGTATATTCTGGAGGCCAATCACTATCGTCAAGTTTAGCTAATTCTCTTAGATACTCTATATTTTTAACCTGCTTTTCATAATCCTCTCTTAATGCTTTATCAATATCACCATAAGAAAGAAGTACACTTAAGTTTAACGTTTTAACAGAATCAGGACGCTGATAATCATAAACACCCAGGTTATCTCCTACTGTAATTTTATTTATATTTAAATCCCCTAAAGAATCACAAACCTTTTCCTGCTCCTTAGTAAACTTTTTATCTACGTCATTTCCATACTCACAATATAGATCTCTTGATTGAATATAATTATCATACATACATTGGATTTCTCCAACTTTATTACTACAGCTTACAAAGCTTACCTTAGATAGTTTATCATGGCTATTTATTTCTTTAAAGGCTTTTTTTATTATATAATCAGCTTCATTTAGATTTCTTATAATCGAAGAGGTACATTCAGCACCACATCCCATCTTTTCACTTATTATTCCCTCTTCAAAGTAATAACTCTTCATAAACTAATAGCCACCTCCATTTGTCATGGATCCTTCTATCATTTTATTAAGTTCTTCATCTGTAAAATTCATTTGCTCAAAAACATAATTTATGTATATTCCAACCTTGTCATAAACTTGAGATAAGTTCATCAAATGTGTATTAATACTTATATTTAAATATTCAAGATTTTCTTTATTTTTCCCCTCATACTTACTTAATAGATTACTCGTAACCTGAGTATATGTACTTAAAACTTCATCTACTTGAGATTTAATATCTAAAACCTTACCTGAAATCTCAATTAGTTCCGAGCCTGTTTTTATATCTCCATCTGCCATTTATTTTTTCCACTCCTTAACCTGAAACAAGGTCAAAATCTCTTTCCTTGCTTTCTTTGGATTTATCTCCATTAGCTTTTTTCTCTTTACGTTATATTTAAAGAGAATTTCATCATAAGTAAAATAAATGTTATATGTATCTATCTCATTATTTTTCATTTTCCTTAAAGAGAGCATGTCCTCTTCACTTATAAATTGAAGAATTCTTTCATAAAAATCCTCAATCCTAATTCTTATCTGCTTATCATCAGCTTCCTTATCCCCTAAAAGAAACGGCTTGTCCTTAAAAATTCCTGCCACCATTATTGATTTAGTAACATCTTCAAAAATAAATTCTCCTGATTTATCTTTCTGTAAAAATACTAAATCATATGTATTATCATACATAGCTAGAACCTTATCATCTACCCATATATAACTGTCAGCACTTTTATATCTTCTAAGTCTGTCAATAATAATAAAAGATAAAGTGTTTATACTTCCATCTTCATTTATAAGATTTTTCTTTATAAGATCTTCTTTAGTATTAGACCCTTCTAATTGATTAAATAAATTCTCCATTAGTTCAACAGCATATATTTCTCTTCCATCTAAGGCTGCATTAAAATAGTATAATTCATTACTTGAAAGCATGTTCTTACCTCCACTTAGAAGGAATATTTCCAGATGTAGTATACTCCTTTGCAGAGGTTACAAAATCAGATACAACTTTATATTCATCTTCAGCATTCTTAAGTAATTCAGTATGATACTTCTCACATATTCTGCATAATGACAAGCCTGCATCCTTACTTTTGCCCTCCCAATTTCCGTTATTAATCCTCTCAATTACTCCTTTAAACTCATCAAGACATTGAGCTAACTTTTCATTAGCCTCCTTAATTTTTATCACATCTTCATCTATACTTTCTTCCAGTTTATAAGCCATAATACTCCTCCTTAGTCATCGCAGCTATAATATAAATCCCTATAATACTCATACCAATAATCTGCACTATTTTTTCTACTTTCTATTACACTTATCTGACCATCTAAATCCCTTAGAAACACCTTTAATCTCTCATTATAATATTCACTTTTTTTATAAAAATCTTCTGCTACATCTCCCCTAAATCCATCGTCATATGTATAAACAGATTCAAATTTTTTTATAGAGTTTTCTATTTCATCATAATATTTTTTTACTTCAACTCCATACTTACTCAGTTTGTTTCTAGCCTTGTCGTATTCTTTCATTTTTGCCTTATACCTAGACTTTTTACTCAAATGCACCACATCTCTCCTATTTTTTATTTTCATATACTATTTTACTATGATGTAAATAGTATGTAAACAAACTATTTTATGTATGAAATATAATAAAGTCTGTACATTAAAGAGGCTGCCACACAAAGTGTAGCAGCCTCTTTCTTCTATTTTTTACATATATTTTTATATCTTTCATTATAAATTACATCTTCTAACATACTACTAGATGTAACATTTTCTCCTGAAATAAAGAACTTAAATATTTCATCTGAATATCCAAAAGCATATTGAAATCCCTTATTATCTTCAATAACCTTAGCATCTTCATTATATCCATCAACTCTCCAGAAAGCGAGGTCAGGAACTTTATACCCGCTTTTACTCCATTTTTCCTGTATCCTCTTATATTCAGTATCACTTATTAAATGCTCTTTTATATCTTTTCTATTTCTATTAGATAATTTGCATCTGCTATCAAAAATAAATAAAATCTTTTTTGGAAGCTTATCCATATTAATCCCATTCTTAATTGCTGCAAATAATACTAAATCTAAAATAGATTCAATATTAATTTCATCTGTATAAGAATAAGCTGCAGTTTCATTTATTCTATCTATGAGATTTTCACTCTTAATTCTCACTAAATTAGGATTAGGAGAATTTATCATAATATAATTTTTATATTTATCTTTATTCTTTTCTAAAAGATATAGTGCTGTACTTACACCTGTAATAAATACTGGTGATTTTCTTGTACTTTTTATACTTTTCTTATTAAGACCTATACATACTAGTGTATCTCCCTTGGTCTTTATATTAAAGTTCTTTAAGTCATCCCACTTTTCATAAAGGTCTTTTCTTTTAGAATTATCTTTCATATTACAAATGCCTTCTATAATATCATAAGGATATAGCTGTTCCTTTTTCATTTTATCCTCAGAACTTTTTGATTCAAGAACATTTAAATAATCTAAAAATCTCTTTTTATCATGTCTTATAAATGCCTTTTTATATCTGTTTAAAGTTGTGATATTATAATCGCCATACTTAATTTCACGCCAATTTCCTTCACTCATATCCTGCTCTAGTATATCTATTCTCTTTCTTAAAAGTGTAAGTAAATTTCTGTACTCTTTTGATGATAAATCTAAAGCTATTCTCGTCTTTCTTGCAAGATCCTTTGACTGTTTAGATGATGCATTTTCAGATTTTAACCATTTACCTAAACTTGATGGTTTTTCTGCCTTTAAATCTTTACTTATCTGCTTTCTCATTAAAGCTATTGCTTCACCTTGTAAATAAGTATCAAAAAGACTATATAAATCATCCCATCTTCCATACACAGGAATTAAATCAATGCTTGAAGCTAAATATGAACTATTCATCGAAGCTAAATGCTTAATTATGACTCTGAAAACTCTTCTTTCTCCCAAACCCTTTTCCTTGTCTCTTAAGTAAAACAATAATTTCATTGCCTGCTTTGGATTTTCATTATAGGCATCCATAAAAATATTTATAATAACCTCATCCTTCTCATATCTTAAAAATCCTGCTTTGGCATAGAAATTAATAAGGCTGTCTTCCTTTGCCTCTTCTCCTAATGAATACTCTTCTAAATCCTCAAATAACTCTTCATCAGATCTTATTAAATCTTCCTTTAGAGAATTTAAAAAACTTAAATCCATATGTAACTCCTCCTACTTTATACATATAAAGACAAGACACCTTGCTGATTACTTAGCTGTAGGTGTCTTTATCAAGATACTCTGGTAGTTATAATAGCTGTTGGTATCTTTTTTACATGTATATGTCATACAGCTTAATTATAGTACATTTTCTTTATTATGTTAATTATTTTTTTGTAATCTCTTTAATTTTTATTATTAAATTCGACTGAATGTACTCAGATTTTGAAAAACCTTTTCTAAAATATCTTATTTGTTTATATTGAATTCCCTGCATTTCAAAATCTAAAACATCTATTCTTTCACCTTTAAATACTATTGGTTCTCTTTTCCCTTTTACAGTTACATGTAATTCCAAAAACTTCACCTACTTGTTCTTCTTATATTCTTCTATTTGAATTGCTATATTTTCTAGATACTCATATCTTTCATATCTAAATAATAAATCTTCTTCAAGCTTTTCTTTTTCTTCCATAAGTTCTTGAAGCTTTCCATAAGATGAAGCATTCTTTGCCATTTCTTCTTCAAGCTCGCCTATTCTTTCTTCAAGTTTTTCTATGATTCCTGGAGTTTCGTCATATTCTTTTTGTTCTTTAAATGAAAACTTAGGTCTATTATCTCTTTCACGAGTTCTTTCTTTTTCAACCTTCTTTTCCTTCTTATTTTCATTTTCATGCTGAATCTTTTCTACTTCAGCTGTAATTAAATAATCACTGTAGTTTCCATTGTAGCTTCTTATCTTTCCATTACCTTCATAAAAGAATATCTTATTACAAATTCTATCTAAGAAATATCTATCATGGGATACAACAACTACAACTCCTACAAAGCTGTCTAAAAAGTCTTCTAATATAGTTAAAGTATTAATATCAAGATCATTAGTAGGCTCATCTAGTAAAAGTACATTTGGAGCTTCCATTAAAACTCTTAAAAGATGAAGTCTTCTTCTTTCTCCTCCTGATAACTTTTCTATTCTTGTATACTGCATTGTTCCATCAAATAAGAACTTTTCACACATAGTACCTGCTGTTATCTTAGTTCCATCAGAAACTGGAATATACTCTCCACCTTCTCTAACATAATCAATTACTCTCATGTTAGTATCAATATCTCTATCATCTTGAGCAAAGCAGCCTATCTTTACAGTTTCACCAACTTCTATTTTACCTGCATCAGGTGTTAATCTTCCTCTTATCATATTAATTAATGTAGATTTTCCTGCTCCATTTTCACCTATAATACCTATTCTATCTTCCTTTGTGAAAATATAGTTAAAATCTTTAATTAAAGTTCTATTATCAAAGGATTTAGTAAGCCATTCTATTTCTATAATCTTCTTACCAAGTCTAGTTCCTACAAAGTTCATTTCAACATCAGTTACGGGTTTAATATAATCTCTATTAACTAACTCTTCAAATCTTTGAAGTCTTGCTTTTTGCTTAGTGGTTCTAGCCTTTGCTCCTCTTTTTACCCACTTTAATTCCTTTCTTATAAGAGATTGTCTCTTAGCTTCTTCAGACTCTTCTCTTTCTATTCTTTCCATTTTCTTTTCAAGGAACTTTGTATAGTTTCCTTCATATGTATATAGATTTCCTCTATCAAGTTCAATTGTTCTATTAGATACTCTATCTAAGAAATATCTATCATGGGTAATCATTAAAAGAGCTCCCTTTCTAGAATTCAAATAATCTTCAAGCCACTCTATAGAATCTGAATCTAAGTGATTAGTAGGCTCGTCTAAGATTAAAAGTTCACAAGGAGTTATTAAAGCTGATGCTAAGGCAACTCTCTTTCTTTGTCCTCCTGAAAGATTTTTAATTTTTTCATCATAGTTAGTTATTCCAAGCTTATTTAGAATTATCTTAGCTTCACTTTCAAGTTCCCAAAGGTTTAAAGCATCTATCTCACCTTGAACCTTTAAAAGTTTATTATTAAGCTCATCATTCATTTCATGATTCATCTTTTCTAAGATTCTTTCATATTCCATTAAAAGCTTAATTTCTCTTGTTTCTCCTCTGAAAATCTGTTCAATTACAGTAGCATCTTCTTTAAAATCAGGATTTTGTGATAAGTATTCTATCCTTGCATTTTTATTTTTAACCATAGTACCGTCAAAAAATTCATCTTTTCCTGCAACTATTTTTAAAAGTGTAGATTTACCTGCACCATTTATACCAATTATTCCTATCTTATCTCCTTCATTTATTCCAAGAGATATATTATTTAATAAGACCTTTTCACTATAGCTCTTACTTACATTTTCTAACGTAACTAAATTCATATATTTTACTTCCTTTTGATTATTACTTTTCAATTAAATTTATAGTAACATAGAAAGACTTTTTCTTCAATTTATCTCTATTGATAAAAGAAGTAATATTTTTATGCTCCAAATCACAACCAGTCGCTTAAAAATATTACTTCTACCTCCTTAAATACTAACGAAAATTTTGCTTTTCGGTTCTCTTGCCAGCCTACAATTATTTTTTAACATTTTTTAATTAGTCCAAACATCCATTATTTGATCAAAATTTCCCCTATCTATCATATATCTATTTTGATAAAAGTCAGAATTATCTGCTGCTATTGGATATGGTGCAAGAATAAACCCATTACTAAACTCTGCTTTTTCACTTAAATCTGCTAAGGTATCAGAACTTTCACCAAATGGATAAGCAATACTTGTAATTTTCACCTCTAGTTCATTTTCTAAAACCTCTTTACTCTTTTTTATATCTTCAAAAAATTCTTTATGAAGATCTTTTTCTAAAAACTTCGCCCCATTATCTTCAAAATAATGCATATTGTATGTATGCGAACCAAAAGAAGCTAACCCGCTGTCTCTCATTTCCTTTAACTGATCCCAATCACATAAAGGCATATTACTAAAATCCTTATTACCAACCTGTCCTGCTATAACAAAAACAGTAAAAGGTATATTTCTCTCCTTTAAAATTGGATAAGCATTTTTATATAAAGTTTCATCAGCATCATCAAAGCATATCCATACACATTTATCTGGAAACTTTCCTGATATTCTAAAATTTTCAACTTCTTCTAAAGTAGCAAAATATGCTCCCTCTTCTATAAGTCTATCCATTTGTTTCTCAAATTCATTTGTATACACAGAATAATGATTAAGTTCATCTGAATCAATTACCTTTTGCATAAATCTATTCCATACATTCGAATTTCTAACTCTATGATAATCTAAGGCTATACAATTATTCATATTAGATATATCAACATATTTATCACCATTATCAAATGCCTCTTTATTCCATACAGATATAATTTTTATTCCTATTGAAGTTAGTATAAGTATAGTAATAACAACACATAAAATTTTCTTCATAAGCTACCTCACATTACCTAATTCCCTTATTGGGTTATGTTTAAATTTAATTACTTTTTCACTTTGTAATAAATCATAAGTTTCATTATTCACTAAGTTTAATGAAAGCATCTCTTCCTTAGTTGTATTATTTGGAGCTTTTCTCCTATTAAGCCTGCCAAATCTTTTTAAATTATAGAACTTCCATACAAATAAGATTAAGAAACTTAATACAAAATATCTAATTGTATTTAATGAAAGGTATCTTATATCATCATTAGTTATTTTCATGGCTGATTTTACTATTCCTATAAATGAATCATTACATCCTAAACATCCACTTATAAATAAATAGACTACTAGAAACATATAAAAACTCATAAAAACATTTACTAACATAGCTATTACTTTTCCTACTATCTTTTGTTTAGATTTAACAGTATAAACTGTGCTTTCTTTCTCCTCATCATTATCTATAGTACCTCTATCAGGAGACTTCCAAGTAGCATATCCCCCTCGTATAGTTGACATAATAGATTTTGGGAGAGCTCTTACTACTACAAAAGCATTAATTATCCAATAAAATATAGGATACCATGATGCCCATATGTAATACTTCATTATGTTATCATAAACCGATTCATGCTTAATTGAAATAAACAATTGAATAAAACTTAACATTGATAAAGCAAAGGCACTAAAACTAAAGAATACTAAAATATCCTGTCTATATTTAGCTGTGAAAATTGTAAGTGCTGAAAAGGCTATCCAACTTATAGACCATAATATACTAAATACTTGTTCTATATATATTGGCCATAATCTTCTTTGCCTCCAATCCTTGAATATGCCAGCATGTCTGAATATAATTTCTTGTCCTCCTTGAGCCCATCTAACTCTCTGATTCCATAATCCAGATATTGTTTCAGGTACAAGCATCCAGCATAATGCTCGTGGTTCATATCTGATATCCCAAAACTTTCTTTGAAGCTTCCAAGAAACTGCTATGTCTTCAGTTATAATATCCCTATCCCATAAATCCACACTCATAAGTGCCTTTTTTCTATAGGCAACAATTACACCTGATACGGTCATAACTTTTCCTAAAATTCTTTGAGTTCTTTTTATAAGTCCTATAATTGAAGCATATTCAACAAGCTGAAGTTTACTAATAAGAGTATCCCTATTTCTAATTCTAGGGTTTCCTGTTACTGCACCAACTCTTTCACCATTTTCCAAAAATTGTCTTACAAGATAATAAGGTGCCATATCATCTAATATTGCATCTGAATCTATACAAATAAGATATTCATATTTTGCTGCATGGGCAGCCATATGAAGTGCATTCGCCTTTCCCTTATTCTCCAAGCAATTAATAACTCTTAGTTTATCATACTTTAAGGCAAGCTCCTCTAGTATTTTACCAGTATTGTCTGAACTCCCATCATTTACAG
>CAKVFO010000026.1 GCA_934746785.1 uncultured Clostridium sp.
TCGGATTAACCCCTTTATATTGGACAAAATCTATTTAATTCTAAGTTTTTCTTAACTTTATATTTTTATCCTTATTTTTTCTAGATGCTCTCCAAGATAAAGGGTATAAAATTCCCTTGGTGGCATATACCTTAAACTTGAATGTAATCTTCGTTCATTGTAAAAGTTCATAAAGTCATTAACTACTTTATAAGCTTCTGCATAAGTTTGAAATTCATTTATCTTAAAACATTCATCCTCTAAAATCCTATGAAAGGACTCAATATGAGCATTTTTATTAGGCGTTTTAACAGGTATTCTTTCATGTTCAATATGTAGTTCAGCACAAGTTTCTTCAAATATATGACTAATAAATTGTGGCCCATTATCACTTCGTATTACAGGGCGGCTACATTTTCTATAAATAGATTACGCTTAATAAGACAACGTCTTATTAGTGCAGCAGTATCTTTTCCTTCACACCTTTTTGAAATTAATTATTAAATTATAAGTGAGTCTTATTTAATTGAGGGTTTGCTTTTTTTAGTAAATCTCTAAGAATAGCTATTTCTAAATCTTTTTCTACTAATATTTTCTTCAACTTATCATTTTCTTGAGTAACTTCATTTATCTCATTTTCTTTATTCTTTCCCTCAATTAAAGCTTTTCTACCTGGTTTTACTTTTATTTTATCTTTATTCTTTGATTTGCTTATCCAAGTAAAAATTGTACTAGTATATATTCCGTGTTTTATTCCAAATAAAGAAACATTCCTCATTTCTTTTATCTCCTGTAATATCTGATTTTTAAATTATCCTGAATAAGTTTTTCCTTTTATAAATTACCACCAATAACTATATTTAGCATAACTCATAATAATAGCCTTTGTTCAAATAATTATCTGGGCTTAAGATGGACAACTTACATATTGGAAAGCCAGTTATAATCAGTGCTCGCTCTCAAAAAAAGTTTTTAATTTTCTATACTTAAATAAAGACAGGAACTAATCTCTTAGCTCCTGTCTTTAAAATATATTATTTCTTTATTAACTTAACAACAGTTTCTCCATGAGGTGTATTTGGAAACATATCCTTAACTCTTGTCTTAACAACCTCATATCCTGATTCAGTTAAAACCTTAAGGTCGTTAACTAAAGTCTTTGGATTACATGAAACATAAATTATTTCCTTAGCCTTAAACTTAATTACATATTCTAAAGCCTTTGGATGAACACCGCTTCTTGGTGGATCTAATATAATTATGTCTGGTTTATCCTTAACTGTCTTGATGATTTCTGCTACATCTCCAGCTAAGAATTCACAGTTGTTAAGATTATTAAGTTTAGCATTTTCCTTAGCAGCTTCAACAGCTTCTTCTATAAGTTCGATACCGACTACCTTCTTAGCTTTAGGTGCTACTATCTGACCTATAGTTCCTGTTCCACAATATAAATCAAATACTACCTTGTTATCAGAATCACCCATATATTCTCTAACTATACTATAAAGCCCTTCAGCTCCCTTAGTGTTAGTTTGGAAGAATGAAAATGGTGATATTTTAAACTTTAATCCTAATAACTCTTCTTGTATATGATCTATTCCATATAGAACATTTAATTTGTCACATATTACTGCATCTGAGAATGAATCATTTTCAGTATGTAACACAGAAACAAGTTTTCCTTCATAGTCTGCTTTCTTAAGAAGTTCCACATACTCAGTTAAATCAAAGTCTATTTGAGTTGTAGTTACTAAGTTAACCATTAACTCTCCTGTATTTTTAGCTTTTCTAATTACAAGATGTCTTAAATATCCTTCTCTCTTCATTACTCTGTAATAAGGTAAACTTTGAGTTCTAAAATACTCAACTGTAATTGTAAGTATTTTTCTAAAATCCTCATCTACAATCTGACACTTATCAACATTAACAATTCCAAAAGACTTATTCTTTATGTGCATTCCTAAAGTTAACTCTCCGCCTTTTTCTTCATCACCGAAAGTAAACTCCATTTTATTTCTGTATTCCCATTGATTAAGACTTCCTGTTATACCTTCATATTCACCTGTTGAAACTCCAGCATCTTCAAAAAGTCCTTTAACTTCATCTGATAAAAGTTCTAACTGCTTTTCATAAGTTAAATTTTGAGAAGAACATCCTCCACAAATTCCAAAGTGAGGACATTTAGCATTAATTTCATAATCTGCTCTCTCAACAACTTCAAGATGTCTAAGTTCAGCATAATTTTCTCTCTTCTTCTTAACCTTGCCTCTTATTACTTGACCTGGATAAGAATTCTTAACATAGATTTTTCTATCTTCTACATGTCCTACTCCAATTGATGGAAATTCAGTTTTCTCAATTTTAACTAATATTTCGCTTCCTTTTCTCATCTTAACACTCCTACGTGAATTTTCTTTTGTTTAAATTAATTTATTCATCTAATTTTAATAATCTTTTACCTATTGTAGTTGCATATTTGCTTCCTTCTAATATTGGAAAATATAATACATTTATAATAGCATAAATTATTAATAAAAGCTGAGCGTAACCAGCTTCTTTTACTTGAAATCCTATTAGCGGCATTCCTTTTGTAATTATAAACATTAGTATTGCTGATACAGCAAATATAATAGCTTCGTCTAATAAATTGGCAAAAATTCTTTTTAACATAATCTCTTCCTCCTAAAATTTATATGAACTTTATTGTTCAGCTTTTTTAAATTCATATTTAGTAGTTTCGATTGAATAAACTATGTAGTTTTTTGTCACAGTAATTTCTTCTGTTAAACCTTCAATTTCATTTTCAAAATACCCTTCTCCAGAACCACTATTTAAAATTTCAAGAATTTTAGTATTAATTTTTTTGTAATTTCTTGCATTAGCTCCTGTGATAATGGCAGAATATTTTTCAACTGATGTGGAGCCTAAATCAAAATCTTTATCTTTAATTGCCTTTTCTCCATCAAAGTTTAATAGTATCTTCATTTTTATCTTACCTGCTGACAGATTTTCTCCATAAAGAATTCTAGAAAAATACATATCTTCAAGCTTGTTTTTTTCAGCGTTCTTATTTTCTACTGAAATAGTTTTATCATTATCATCTTTAACTACTTCATCTTCTGTATACTCTAATCCGTATTCTTTTGTTTGTTTTTTTATTCTTGTAGCAAGATTTTCTGCAATGTCCGTAAAGTCTTTAAAAGTAAAATCTCTTGACCACTTTCCTGTTGAATTTGAATCTTCTTCTACTACTGTATCTTCTGTACTGCTACTAGTGTTATTATTTTTACTTGAACCACAGCCAGCTAATGACAATGAAATCATAGCTGCCATGATTATAGCCATTACTTTTTTTGACATATAATCCTCCTCATCTACATATAAGTATGTAGCCTTATCCTAACACTGCTTAATTATAACATTATTACTTATAATTTTAAACACCCTGCACTTTATACTGTAATTTTGTCTTTAATCTTTTCAAAAGAACTTTCACCAATTCCCTTTACATTTTTGATATCCTCAATACTTTTAAATCCTCCATTTTTCTCCCTATAACTTATTATATCTTTAGCTTTTGATGGTCCTACCCCTGGAAGTGAATCTAATTCTTTTTCATCAGCCGTATTTATATCAATTAAATTTGAGCTTAAATTGTTATTATTACTTCCTAAAATGTTTACATTTACATTGTCATTTTCATTATTATTATTATCAGGTATAACTATAAGCTGATGATTTTTTAGTTTTTCAGCTCTATTTATAGAATTAATGTTAGCATCTTCATTAAGACCACCTGCTTTATTTATTAAATCTTCTACTATGCTATCTTCATCAATCCAATAAACATTTGGATTTTTAATAGCGCCCTTTATCTCAACAACAATTTGATTTTTTTTATTTTCTTCTGCTGATGTATCAATTGTTTCTATTTCTTCATATATTTCAGTTTCATCATTTTTTATAAGTTCTTCTTTGCCTGTATTTATATAATAAAATAAAGAATACAATCCTAAACATATCAAGAAAAATATCAATCCTATAACATTGCATTTTTTCCTCATAAATCCCTCCTTATAGCATATTTATATTATTGACACATTAATTATTAATAACCACTTTATTCTAAAATTAATTTAATTAGTAGAAAAACTTTTTCTACTTTGTTAAAATATAATATTGATAGTTTATTTAAATGAGGAGTAAAAATGAAAAAAACAAAAAATATTTTTAAAAAGCTTATGATAAGTTGCAGCATATTTGTATTTATTTTTTTATCAATACCAACTTATACTAATGCTGCTACAGCCCCACCAAACTTAAATTCAAATGGTGCGGTTTTACTTGATGCAACTACAGGACAAGTTTTATACTCTAAAAATGCAGACCAGCAATTTTTTCCTGCATCTACAACAAAAGTTCTAACAGCCTTAATAGTATTAGAAAATTCAAAACTTAGTGATAAAGTAAAAATTGGACATAATCCGCCTGGTGCTGATGGTACATCAATTGGTATAAGAGAAGGTGAAGAATATACTATAGAAGAACTTCTATATGGATTACTTATGTGTTCTGGAAATGATGCTGCTGAAGCCCTTGCTGAACATATATCAGGATCTAGTGATAAATTTGCAGAACTTATGAATAAGAAAGCAAAAGAACTTGGAGCTACAGGAAGTAACTTTGTTAATCCAAGCGGACTTCCTAACGATCAACACGTTACAACTCCAACTGACTTAGCACTAATTATGAAGGAATGTATTAAGAATCCAGACTTCGTTAGAATAACAAGAACTATTAATTACAAACTTTCACCTAGTAATATAGATGGAAATCAACTTGCTTTATATAACGGAAATCATATTCTTGATTCAGGTTCATCCCAATATTTCTATAAGTATGCTGTATCATCTAAGAAAGGGTATACTACTGTTGCACATTTTACTAACATAGCTTCAGCAGAAAAAGATGGACATCCTCTAATAGTGGCATTATTAGATGGTCCTGGAATGAATCAAGCTTATGAAGATTCTAAAAATTTATTTGAATATGGTTTTAATAATTACACTTTAAAGAAGGTAGTTTCTGAAGGCGATACTATTGATTCTTTTGAATTAGAGGATGGGACTAAACTTCCACTACTTGCTTCAGAAGATGTATATTATTGTGTTGATAATAGTGATAAAAGTACTTTAAAGCCTGACTTTAAATTTGAAGTACCATCAAAAATCACAAGTAAATCATCTATCTCACGTGGTGAGTCAATAACTAAGTGTTCAGTAAAAATAAATAATAAGGATTATACTACTATTGATTTAGTAAGCGGAATAAATCTTAATGCTAATAAAAAGAGTGCTGCAAGTGATATAATATCTGATAACAAAAATGAAATTGTAATAATAGGTTCTATACTTGCTGTTGCTTTTGTATTAAGACTTATTAATGTAAAACGTAGAAAAAGAAAAAGACTTCATAAAGCAAAATTAAATAAAATTATAAATAAAAAAAGGTGATAGTTTATTAACTACCACCTTTTATCCATATTGGTTTATTTTATTAGTTTATTTTAACTTTTCAATAAGTTCCATCATATCTTTAGGCATATCAGCTCTTAATGTAAGCTTTTCTTTAGTTCTTGGAGATTCAAATACAAGTCCATAAGCATGAAGAGCCTGTCTTTCAATTAAGTCCTTCTCTTCATCTCCAAAGCCATATAAGCTATCTCCATAGATAGGATGACCTATATGATTCATGTGTACTCTTATTTGATGAGTTCTTCCTGTTTCTAATAAACACTCAACAAGATCTCCCTTTTCAAAACGTTCAACAACCTTATAGTGAGTAACACTTCTTTGTCCTCTTTCATCTACTACTCTCTTAACGCTTCCTTCTACTTCTGGCTTATAAATTGGAGCATCAATAGTTCCTTCAATTTTATCAAGATGGCCATGTACTATTGCTAAGTATCTCTTTTCCAAATTCTTTTTTTGCATTTCCTTTGATAAAGCCATATGTGCAAATTGATTCTTAGCAATTATTATAAGCCCTGATGTATCTCTATCTAATCTACTTACAAGCCTAACAATACAATTTTGTCCAGTTTGTCTAAAATAATTAGTAAGTCCATTTGCTAAAGTTCCTGTTGGATGTCTTAATGTTGGATGAACTACAATATTAGGTTGTTTATTTACTACAATTATATCTTCATCCTCATAAACTGCAGTTATTGGTATATCTTCAGGTTCAATATTTTGACTTTCTTCTCTTTCCAACTTAACTGTTACTGTATCGCCAGTATGGATAGTATGTCGCATTCTTACAGATTCATTATTTATTAAAATTCTTCCTTCTATAGCGGCTCTTCTTATTAATCTAGTTGAAAGTTCAAGTTCATCTCTTAAAAAATCTCTTATCTTTGAACCATCGTATTTTTCTTCTACTTTTCTCTCTAAAGTACTCATTTTACTCTCCTAATTTTTTATAATTTTTTCCTATTACAATGACTACATCATATGATGAATATTTTGAATCTTCATCCATTTCTTCAAATTTATCAATTCCAGACATCTCTTTTTTTAAAGCACCTTTTATATTTTTATCATTTGTCTTTATTATTGTTTTATCTGAGTTATCAGTATTCCCTGTATCAATATTCTTCCACCCTAGTACTTCTAACTGAGTTTTAACTCTTCCTGCAAGGCCATTAATTTTAGTTCCATTTAAAACTAAAATTTTTGCTTCCTTTATATTTGATGTTTCTCCACTCGAATTATTAGGTATCTCGCCTCCAGATTCTAGTAAATTTAAAAGCTCTTTATTTTTATTTTTATCAAAAACAAAATATGATTGTCCTCCAATCATCTTAGGAATTCCTTCTAATGTTTTCATTTGAACTCCAGATGAGGTTAGAAAACCCATACCATATTTGATCATCTGCATTGAGGTTAAATTAGTATCCATATTTTCTGCTATAGAATTTAATATTTTCGGAAGTTTAAAGATTATTGTTGGTGTCTTACACTTATCTACAACCTTTTGAATAAACTTATGTTGATTTTCTATTCTTCCTATATCTCCTGTAGCCAAGCCAGTTCCATCATTATTTTTTCTCCATCTAAAGAACTCTTCAGCTTTTTTCCCATCAAGCTGTACTGTTGTGCCGCCCTTGAAATTTATATGAAGATTTTGAGCATCATCATCATAAATCATATCTCGTTCTATATCCATTTTAACTCCACCAATGGCATCTATAAAATCTCTAAAAGCTTGGTAATCTATCTTGACTATATAATTTACCTTTAAAGATAACAAATCTTCTACAACGCTTTTAACCTTTGCATCTCCACCCTTTACAAAGGCTGCATTAATCTTATAATTAGATTTACCTTCAGTTACTAAAGTATCTCTTGGAATAGAGATTATCTGTACTGCCTTAGTTTTTTTATTATAATTTGCAAGCATCATTGTATCAGTTCTTTTTATACTTTTATTCTGAGTATTACTTGTATCACCTATATCCATTCCAAGTATAAGAAAATTAACTGAATTTCCTGTTGGTGCTGACGAAGCTATAGTTTCACTGTTATCAATTTTTCCAAAGAACCTTACTACAGAAATAATTCCTATTAAAAATATTGCTGCTAGTACAACTCCTATTATTGATAAAACTTTTTTTAATCTAAACCTTTTAGACTTAAATCTCCCCAAATTTAAGTTTCTAAAATTTAAGCCCTTTTTTTTAGAATTAGTTTTTTTATTAACTTCATATATATCAATAATTTTTTCTCTTTCTATATCTTCAAGACTTCTTGGAGCTCTTCTTTGCCTTTTTTTTCTTATTGATTCGGGTTCCTTACGGTTACTTGGCATAATATCCCCCCTTAAAAATGATTAAATCACACTCCCATTAAACTTTAATTACTTATTATTAATCAAATAATTTCTTGCTTTTATACTGTTTACATCAATAAGCGCACCTTTTGACAATAAAAAGCTTATTGAATGTGTCAATCCTAATAATACCCCATTATCTAAATTTTTAATCGTTTCCTCACGAATTTCTTCTACACCTGAAAAAGTTCGTGAAGGTTCAATCATATCTGCTATATATATAATCTTATCAAGCTTAGACATATTTTCTTTACCTGTAGTATGCCATCTTATAGCACTTAAAATTTCTTCATCATCTATTTTAAGTTTTTCTTTTGCATATATAGGTGCTAAAATACTATGCCAAAGCTCTTTAGTATTTTTTTCATCTTCACTTAATTCAATATTATTCTCCTTAATTACTTTTTCCATTTCTTCTATAGAAACATTCTTAGCTATATCATGACATAATGCAGCCATTTCAGCCTTTTCTTCATCAACATTATTTTTTATAGCTAATTTTTTTGCTACAGAAACTACTCCTAATGTATGGAGAAATCTACTTTCTTTTAAATTTGCTTTTATATAATCATAAGCTTTATCTTTGTTCACAATTTTAATCCCCCATATATAAATTATTATCTTTTATTAATTTAAATACTTCACTAGTAACCAATTTACTTATGTTCTTTCCTTCTTTAATCAGCCCTCTTATTTTTGTTGAAGAAATATCCATTCCTTCAAGTTCTAATATTATAATTTCACCATTATATTTCTTTTCTATATAATCTTTTGATTTATATAATTTTTTATTATCATAACCTGGTCTTGTTAATACAACCAAGGTACACAATTCTAAAATTCTTTTTACATTTTTCCACTTTTCTAAATTAAAAAGACAATCAGCACCTGTTATAAAAAATAATTCTTCATCTTCTTTTCTAAAATGTTCTAAAGTTTCAAAGGTATAACTCAACCCTTGCTTTTTTATTTCATAATCTGAAACTTCAAATCCTTCATAACCTTCTATAGCTTTTTCAACCATACTAAATCTAAGGGAAGCCCTAGTAACCTTCTTATCAATCTTAAGTGGCTGGCTTCCCGCTGGTATAAATATAACTTTATCTAAATTTAATCTTTCTTTAGCTTTTTTAGCTATATTAAGATGGGCTAAATGTATAGGATCGAAAGTTCCTCCAATTATCCCAATTCTCTTCATAATCTATTATCTAGTTCTAGAGAATCCTTTCTTTCCTTTTGTAAATCCTTTTTTAGAATTATTTCTAGTTGCTGGAGCTTCTTTTTTAGCCTTCTTGTTTGGATCTAATTCTATTTGTGGATTCTTCTTTGATTTTTTATATAATACAAGCTTGCTTCCTATAGCTTGAATTCCTTCACAACCAACTTCTTCACATATAATATCAGAAACTTCTCTTGCTTCTAAAAGACTGTTATCAAGAACTTTAATCTTGATTAATTCTCTTTTTTCTAATGCTTCTTCAACTTGTTTTAAAAAGGTTTCTTCTACTCCGTTTTTACCCACTTGGAAAATAGGATCTAAATTATGTGCTAATTTTCTTAAATATGCTCTTTGTTTACCTGTAAGCATTATCTTTCCTCCTATAATATATACTCAAATTCAAAGTCGTTAAGTCTTACCATATCTCCATCTTCGATTCCCATTTCTCTAAGTTCATCTAAAACTCCCTTATTTCTAAGAACTTTATGGAAATATCTTAATGAATCAGCATCGTAAAGGTCAACAGCTTCTAATAATCTATCTACGAAGCTTCCTTCAACAACATATGTATTGTTTTCTTCTCCTTCTTCAACATGAATTTCATAAGTAAATTTCTTTTCTTCTGGTATATATCTTTCATCTTCTGAAATTTCAAGTTCAGTTATTGGTATATCCTTAAGCATTCTAGCTGCTTCTTTTATTACTTCATCAACACCATCTCTTGTCGCTGCTGACATTCTAAATACCTTATCATATCCAAGCTCTTTAACTTTTCTTTCAAAGTCTATAAATACTTGTTCATCAAATAACATATCGCATTTATTTGCCACTACAATTTGTGGTCTATCCCATAACTTAATTGAATATTTCTTAAGTTCTTCATTTATCTTTAAGAAATCTTCAAAAGGTTCTCTTCCTTCGATTCCTGAAATATCAACTACGTGTATTAATAACCTTGTTCTTTCTATATGTCTTAAAAATTCAAGACCTAACCCTACACCTTCTGCAGCTCCTTCAATAATACCTGGAATATCAGCCATTACAAAAGGTTCAATTCCATCTGCACCTACAACTCCTAAGTTTGGTTTTAAAGTTGTAAAGTGATAGTTAGCTATCTTTGGTTTAGCCTTAGTTGTCATTGAAAGGAATGTTGACTTACCTACATTAGGAAAACCTAAAAGTCCAACATCTGCTAAAAGCTTTAATTCAAGCTTTATTTCCATTTCTTCTCCAGGCATTCCTGGCTCAGCAAAGTGTGGTGCCTGTCTTGTTGGTGTACAGAATTTAACATTACCCTTTCCACCTTTTCCTCCTCTTAAAAGAACAAATTCATCATCTTTATGAGAAAGGTCTGCTACTACCTTATTTGACTCAGCTTCTCTTATAATTGTTCCCATTGGTACTCTTATGTAAAGATCTTCTCCATCTCTTCCATAACATTTTGACGCTCCTCCATTTTCACCATTTGGAGCCACAAACTTTCTTTTGTATTTGAAATCTAAAAGTGTTGTCATTCCTGTATCGACTTTAAAAATAACGCTTCCGCCTTTTCCTCCGTCTCCTCCATCTGGACCACCTAATGGAACATATTTTTCTCTTCTAAAAGAGATTGCACCATCTCCACCTTTTCCTGATTTCACAAATACTTTGGCCTTATCTATAAACATCAAATCACCTATCCTCTAAGCAAAATCTTATTTTGTATTTATCTTTTGTTTCTTTAATAAACATTAAATGAACAAAGTGGCTGACGCCACGCTTTTCAGCGCAGGAAGTCACTTTGTAAGCCATGCAAAAGGCCCTAAAAAAATAATTTCATATTAAAATACAAATTAATTTTTTTCATCCATTATAATTATTGCTCAACTTTTCTATTTTTATTATAACAGATATAAAATTTTTAACTCTTAATATATTCTTATTTTTTAATTAATTGACCTTTAAAAAAAGCACCCTGAATCAGGGTGCTTTTTCCTAAAGAAAAATTATTCAGCTATTTTTTCTTCTACGTTTATAGGGTAAACACTAACTTTCTTCTTATCTCTACCCATTCTTTCAAACTTAACAACTCCGTCAACTTTAGAGAATAGAGTATCATCTCCACCCTTTCCAACATTGTTTCCTGGGTGAACCTTAGTTCCTCTTTGTCTATAAAGTATGTTTCCAGCTAAAACAAATTCTCCATCTGCTGCTTTAGCACCAAGTCTTTTAGCTTCTGAATCTCTACCGTTGCTAGTACTACCTTGCCCTTTCTTATGAGCAAATAGTTGAAGGTTCATTATCATCATAGTTTACACCTCCTCAGTTTTCAAAATAATATATTCTTCACGTTTCTTTTTTCCAAAAGATTCATCTAAACTTATGATAGCACTATCTAAGCTTAGTTTAAAGGTTTTTAATAAAACCTGTGCCTTACTTATTTCTTCTTGGGTAAACCCAGTAAGATCTAATGCAAGGTAACCATCCATCATTTCATAGTTACAATTAAGTTTTAAAACTTCATCTAAACCTATGATAACACTTTGTGACAGCACTGACACTGTATTACATACCATATCATATGCTTCACCAGCTAAAATCGCATCCCTATCTCTAAGAGCATGGTTACTGATTTTAAAGGATAGTATATTTTCTTTATGTGATCTAATTTTAATTTCTATCATAAGAATTAAGCTTCGATCTTTTCTACAACTATCTTAGTATAAGGTTGTCTATGACCATTTTTTCTTCTGTAGTCTTTCTTTCTCTTATACTTGAATACTGTTACTTTCTTAGCCTTACCTTGAGCTAATACTTTAGCAACAACTTTAGCTCCTTCTACTACTGGAGTTCCAACTTTTAAAGTTTCTCCACCAACAGCAAGAACTTCAGTTAATTCAACTGTTGATTCAACTTCAGCGTCTAGTTTTTCAACGAAAAGAACGTCTCCTTCTTGAACTCTGTATTGTTTTCCACCTGTCTTTACTACTGCGTACATTAAAAAACACCTCCTCATAACGGTCTCGCCACTATAGGTACAAGGTTTTAACCCTGTTTTTTTAAAACCTGTGCGTGAGCGGTTTACTAAATTAGTTTATCACAAAGAAAATACAAAGTAAAGACAAAATTATTTTATTATTTTTTATCTTTTATGGAATAATTAGTTAATTGATGTTACAATTTATATATATGTTTATAAAATAGCATAAGGAGTTGTGAATTTATGAAGAGAAACAGAAAAAATTATAGAGATTACGAGGAGGAATATTATACTGAAAATAAAGGACATGGTTTTCTAATTTTAGTATGTACACTATGTTTAATCATTATCGGTACTGGTGCATTTGCTGGATTTTACTTTTTTAATTCAGGGAGTTCAAGTAAAAAGACACAAGTTGAGAAAGCTTATGTTAATGTAGGTGAAATAACTGCTAAACTTTCTGATGAAAGCGGGAAAAAATATATAAAGGCAGATTTTACAGTTGGATATGATAAAACTTTCTTTAATAAAGCAGAAAAGCAATTAGCAAAGGATAAACAATTACCTGTTGTTCTTGATGCTCTAACCTTTGATTTAATGAAAAAAGATTCTTCTTACTTTGTAGGAGACTATGAAGAAAAATTAAAAAATGATTTAATGGATGCAATAAATAAAAAGGTTCAAGATTTTAAAATCACTGATTTAAAAATTTCCAATATAATCGTTCAATAATTGCACTACAAAATAAATCATATTACTTTTATTTAAAAGTCTAGGGAGTAAGCATTAAAATTATTAAGGTTATTTACCTTACATAATTTTAATGCTTACTCCCTAAAACTTTTTATTTAAATTTGAATCCCTCAACTATATTGTTTAAATTACCTGAAGAATACTTAAGCAATTCTATGGACTGTTTTAAATTAATGATATTATCTAAAATATCATTAACAACCATTAACGATTCTTCACTCTTATCTGAATTATCAGCTGTAGCTTCATAAACCTTATCTGCCATTGCTGTTATCACATTTGTAGCCTTTCCTACATTTTCGCTTTGACTAGAAGTTATTTCTGAAATTGATCTCATTGAAGTTGAAATCTCAATCATATCTTTATCTATTTCCTTAAAACTTTCAATAGATTCTTCTACTCTATCCCTAGATATATCAACTTTTTCATTAATCTTTTCAGAATACATTACAACTGAATCAGTTTGATCATTAAGATCTTTTATTACTCCTGCTATAGATTTAGTTGCCTCTTCTGTCTCTATTGCCAGCTTTGTAATTTCTTCTGCCACCACAGAAAAACCACGCCCGCTTTCACCTGCTCTCGCTGCTTCTATAGATGCATTTAAAGCTAAAATCTGAGTCTGCTTGCTTATTTTATTTATAACATTTATAACTTCATTAACCTTAAGTGAGTTATCTTTTAATATATGAATAGTATCAGCAGTATCCTTAATATTTTCAGATAAATCCTTCATTACACGTAAAACTTCTTCTGACTTTTCTTTAATTTCTTTAGAATTATCACTTGTCTTATCAACCACTCCAGCTACATCTATAATAAGACTATCCATTTCTTGAATAGATGCTGATATCTCTTCAAATCTCTCTTTTGTATCTTGAAAATTTTTATTTTGACTCTTAGAATTTTTAAGAACACTAACCACAGTATCTTGTATAACTGCCATCCCATTTCTCACTTCATTAGATATGTTTGTAACTACTTTAACAGATTTATCTGTATTTTTAGCAGACATCTTAACTCTTTTTAACATAGACATTTGATTGTTTACAAACTTATTAAACCATCTAGATAATTCTCCTATTTCATCTGTTGAAATCTTATCTACCCTCTTAGCTAAGTTCCCTTCTCCTTCAGCAATATCTTGAAGGATATCTATGGTCTTTCCAAGAGGTAAAACCACCATCTTCCTGCATACAAGAAAAGTATGCATTGTTATACCAAACCACATTAAAAATGGAAATAGAATATTGTATTGTGGAAATTTACTTATTATTACTTGATTCATTAATATAAATGCTGCTGCAACAAAAGATATCCTAATAGGAATTTTTATATTAATACTTTTAAAATTATAAATTTCAGCTATATCGCCTTCACACATCATTCCCCAGATTTCATCTGAATTAGGAGGATTTATTATAGTACCTTTACCTCCCACCATAATATGTCTATAATCCGGGTACCCTGGCCAGCAATTTAAGTTTTCCCCATTTTTAATTGTATTAGTAACACCTTCATGAAGATCTTTTTTAGCTGGATCTGTAAAAATCACTTCAAACTCTGTATGATTATTTACTTTTACAGTTCCAAATCCATTAGTTTTTACTCCATCTTTTAAATTTTCTCCTAAAGTAAAAGTATCATCTTCAAACCTGCTCCTAGAAATAGCAGTTCCCGGCTTTATTCCTCTACTATTCTTTATCATAAATAAGTAATTATCACCTGAATCCTTATATATATGAGTATCTTCATCCTGTATGACATTGCTCATATCATCATTTAAAACTCTAAAACATATAACTCTTCTCTTACCTTCTTCATTTTTATAAGGACTTGAAAACATCAATGTTACTTCATCCGAAAACTTTTTATTTTTTAGATTTAAATCTAAAGTTAGTTTATCTTCATAAGGTCCATACATTAATTTTTTACCATCTAATCCTTTTTTGAAATTTTCACTATCACTCATGTCAATATTTATATGTTTCTCAAAAGATGAGATAAATACTTTTCCCTCTTCGTTTAAAATATATATTTCGCAAAATTCTTCATACTTTTCAACCTCATTTTTCAGATATAAATATACTTCCTCTACAGTTTTAAAGGTTATAATTGAATCTTTTATAGTTTCTATCTGAACCCACTTATCATTAAACCAATTTTCTAGAGCCTTTTTCCTTCCCATAGAAATTCCTTCAAATACCTTTTCTGAATGTTGCCTTAACTTCTTATTCATAAAATACCTTAACTTTAAATTCATAAACAAGCTCCCCCTATTATAAGTTTGTATCAAATACTATTATGAATATTTTACCATTATTTTTTTGTAATTTTCTTATGAAGGTTTATTCTTTTATATCTTTAAACTTAAGCTCTATTTTCCTAATAATATTAAGTTCAATAACTACTTTTTCTATTTTTTTAAATTTAACATTAAGCTTACTCTTGCCATTTTTTATAAAAACCTTCTTTAATTCTTTAAAACTATATCCTTTATGTGTTTTAAGAAACTTCGTAATGGCATTACCATTAAATATGCTTGTAGTTTCACCAATAGTTCGATTTTTATTTAGAAAAATGTTTAAAGCATAAATTTTAAAGCCTGTCTCACTCAAAGCGGACAGGCATTTTTTAATCCATAATAAATTTATTTAATAAGTTTTCCATTTTATTAACTATTGAATTAAGTTGTTTTACTGAATCTTCCACCTCTTCTACAGCATTTAATTGTTCATGCACTGTAGCTGATACTTCTTCTGTAGATGCTGCTGTTTCTTCACATATTGAAATAATTCCCTGCATTGAATCTACAACTTCATTCTTACTTGTATCAACATCTTTTATATCTTGTATAAGTTCTTCAAAGTTATCTTTTACACCTTGAAAATATACTTCAATTTCTTCAAATACTTTCTTAGAATCATTCATTGTTAAATTTACTTCTGAAATATTTTCTGAAGTCGTATCAACATTCTCTTTAGTAAAGTTTATATCTCTTGTTATTTCTTCAATAATTGCTGTTATTTTTCTAGTAGCCTCTGCTGTTGCCTCCGATAGCTTCCTTATTTCCTCTGCAACTACTCCAAATCCTTTACCTGCTTCGCCAGCTCTGGCTGCTTCTATAGCCGCATTTAATGCTAAAAGATTTGTTTCTTCAGAAATACCTTCTATAACTGCTGTAATATCAGCTATAACAACTGACTGTTCTGCTAACTTATTTACATTTTTATTAGTTTCATTACCTATTACAGTAGTCTCTTCTACTTTACTCATTAATTTATCAATAGAGTTAAGTCCCCTATCATTTTCATTCTGTAGTCTTTCAAATTCAGTTTTAAAGTTGCTTGTCATTTTAATAATTTTATCAATCTTTCCACTTAAATCCTCTAACTTTTGTGAACTAACTTGTGCATCATGTGCCTGGTGTTCAGCACCATTAGCAAGTTCAGATACTGCTATATTTATAGATTTAACAGATTCAGTTAAGTTTTCTGCAGCTTCTCCTAAATATTTTGAACTTGTAGATGTTTCTTCTGAGCATCCCTTTACATCACCTAAAGCTGATACTATAGTGCTTCTTAAGTTTATAACAGATTCACCTATAATACCAGTTTCATCTTTGTATTCATTTATTTTTGATAAACTATCATCTTCTCTTAAATCAAGCTTTGAAATTCTATTAACTATATCTGTTATAAATACAATAGGATCACTTATTTTTCTTCCTATAAATAATGCTATTATAGATACGACTATGCAGAAAAACACAGTAATAATAACTATTATAATAATTTCTCTAAATATATCTGCATAGATATCTCCTTCTTCTGCTGCAGTAACCATAATATTTCCATTATGAAGTTTAGAATATGATAAAACAACTTTTTTACCAGTATCAATATTTTTAGTTTCTAAAATTCCCGAATCCTCTGATAGAATATCTACTTCCCCAAATCTTTTTTTATAATTTTCTCCTTCTACAGTCTCTTTATCTATAAGAAAATTCCCCTCAGAATTTAGTAAGAATGAATATCCTCTATCATAAACTTTTATATTATTTATCATCTCTTTATATTGATCAAAGAATAAATCTACTGCTATTACTGCTACTAAAGTATTTTCTATATAAACTGGTTTTGTAAAAGCAATTCTTGTACTTGTTGAACTGGTATCAGTATGTGGATCACTCCATATACCTTCTCTTTCTTTCACGGCATTATAATACCATGTCATATCTTCTTTTCCTTCTACAAACCTGTTTTTATCAAATTTATAAATTTTACTTACTTCTTTTGTGTCTGCATTTCTTTCATATATTAGCTGATGAGCTTCATTTGTCAACTCTGGATTTAATATTATTGCACATCCTAAAAGGTCTTGATTTGATGTAACCATATCATTAACAAATCCATCATAATTATTTAAAAAATTATTCATATAATCATCATTAACACTATTTAAATCTATAGTCTTTCTTATAAGCGTTTCAATAGTATTTACATATTGTTCTGTCTGTATTAATCCAGTATCTACAGTTTTTGAATTAATACTTGATACCTGTGTAAGATTATTTTTAGATGCACTTTCTAACTTTTTGAAATTTATATAAGTACTTGCTGTTGTTGTAATGAATGATGCACTTAAGCACAATAATACAATTGATAATATTATCTTATTTGATATCTTTTTCAACTTTAATACCCTCCACTAATTAAGTTTTCTTTACACACTTATTTTCGTACATTATCTCTTAAAATTTACTATTAACACCAAATTAAACATATTATCATTCTAATAAAATAAAATTTCAACTTTTTTCAACAACTTTTAATGTCATAATTCTTTTCTCATATTTTAACTATTACTTCCTTTATCATTTACCAAAGATAATAAGATACTTGTCAGCATTATTATCATTATTATTAACACAGAATTAAGAACTGAAATCTCTATTTTAAAGAATATAGCTACAAGTTTCCATCCTGTAAACATAAGGACACATCCTACTCCATACTTCATAAACTTAAACATATTATTTAATCTTTCTAATATATAATACATACTTCTAAGACCTAATATTGCAAATATATTTGAAGTATAAACTATAAATGTATCTGTAGTTATTGAAAATATTGCAGGTATTGAATCTATAGCAAATAATACATCTGAAAATTCTATTACAACAAGTACTGCAAAAAGAGGAGTGGCATATAGAACTTTATTTTCTCTCACAAAGAACTTATTTCCATGAAATTTATTGGTCACATGCATTATTTTGGATAAAATTTTAAAAGCAAAATTATCATGGAACTCTACATTTTCAGTTTTTTCAAAAATCATTTTTAAGCCACTATATAAAAGAACTATTCCAAATAAAGATAATACAAAGTGAAATCTACTTATTATACTTACACCTAAAATTATAAATATAAATCTCAAAACCATAGCTCCAAATACTCCAAAAAGTAAAACTCTTTCTTGATATTCACTTTTAATCCCAAAATTCGAAAATATCATTAAGAATAAGAATAAATTATCAAGACTTAAAGACATTTCAACTATGTAACCCCCAAAATATTCTATAGCCGCTGCTTCTCCTCTACTATAAAATATGTATATATTAAATAATATAGATAATAAAATCCAAAACAATAACTTAAACAAATGCTTTTTAGTCCCCAAAATTATTCCCTCCCAAGATACAAATTAACATATAATATCTATATTAAATAACTTAACAGATTATTATTAATTCTTCTTTTTGAAAAAATAAGACTGTATCTCTTGATACAGCCCTAATTAATTGTTTTATTTATGATATTTTATAACTTATAGTTGCCGAATTACTTTTTCCACAAACTTGAGGATTTAATGTTACTGAATATACTCCAGGTGTTAATCCTGTTATCTTGAATTCCCATTCTTCATTATATAAATTTATAAATTTATAAGTCTTACTTGAGTTATCACTTAATGATTTTAAAGTTATGTCTCCCTGTATTATATCTTTTCCTGAATTATTTGGCATATTTAAAGCCAAAGTACTAGTTGGAGTTATTGTTACTTTACCCAACTTTAAACTTTTCTTTTCTGTACTTCTACTTAATGTAAAAGCCCCACTAATAGATGTAGGTTCAGTATATGATGGATTATTCGTTGGTGTACTTTTACTATCTTCTTTAACATCTGTCTTCTTAAATATAGAATCGCTTATTGATTGTAATTTTTTGTTATAGTCAGATTTATTATTTGTCTGTTTTTTCACTGTAGAATATGCAGGTAATCCTATTTGAATACTTGCAGCGCTTACACTCTGTGTCCCTAAAAAAATTGATAACACTCCTGCTGCTGCCAAAACTTTATTAACTTTTTTCATGGCCTCTCCTCCAATACTTTTTATATATTTTACTACATTTTTCATTTTTTTCCTATATCAAATATGTACAAATAATATTATAAAAAATATTGAATGTAAGCTAGTTTTAAAAAAGTCTTTTAATTACTTAAAATTTGTATAGTTATTTAAAGGTAAATCATCTTTTTCAATTTATTCTTCTATTTAATATCAGAATTTTTATTTAATATTTCAATATACTTATTTATATAAGGAGAATCCCCTTTAAATTTACTTATATCTTTTCCATTATACTTCATATTAATAAGAGCATTTCTCTTAATAACATTCTTTCCTCTCCATCCACAAGAGGTAGAGCTTATTTTTTCTTTGAAGAACTTATTATTCATCCCTGCAAAAACTTCAATATCATCATTCATATATTCTAAAGTTTTAAAATCAGAAAAAACATTCTTTTCAGCTCTTTCATTATAA
Organism: uncultured Clostridium sp.; assembly: GCA_934746785.1. Classification (GTDB taxonomy): domain Bacteria; phylum Bacillota; class Clostridia; order Clostridiales; family Clostridiaceae; genus Clostridium. Next base: position 19,633 of record CAKVFO010000026.1, read on the forward strand.
GGACACTTCTTTTGGCAAAAATCACATCCAAATACATTTCCCTTTAAAAGCTTTATTTCTTTTTCACTTATATCCTTCTTTTGTGTTATATAAGATAAACATATATTAGAATTCTTTCTATGGCCATTTATAGCTTTAGTTGGACATTCTCCATAACATATCTTACAGTCACCACATTCTTTATGTAGAGATATTTCCTCAAAACTTCTCTTATCTTCACATTCTATTTCAAGATCAGTTATAATCTCTCCTAGAAAAACATAAGAACCATACTTTTCAGTAATAATCATATTATTTCTTCCTATAAAGCCTACTCCTGCAAGATAAGCTATATGCCTTTCAGAAAGTGCATTACTATCTACAAGACATACTGCTTTTCCACCTAAAGATTCTATGTACTCTTTTATCTGATTTAGATATTTATTTACTACTCTATGATAATCTAATCTTTTAGTATATACAGAAAATCCATTGCTACATTCTTTTTCCTCTTCATAATAATAAGGAAAAGCTATAGATATTATAGTCTTTCCATCTTCCATATATATATTAGGATTTATTCTCTTCTCTATGTCATCTTCTTCAAACTCATTCTGAAGATGATGTTCTTTTTTATATTCTAGAAATTCTCTAATTTCTTCAAATTTTCTACATTTAATAAAACCAAAATGATGAAACCCCAATGTTTTAATATAATCAGAAATTTTTTGTTTTAGCATAATTTTTCTACAACAGCTATATCTGCTGGAATCCATTTTTCATTTTTAAGTTCATTAATCTTCGCCCACTTAACATCATTATGTGCATTTAATTTAAGATGCCCCCCGCTTATTTCACATAAAAAGCAATGCATTGTTAAATGAAAATTAGGATAATCATAATCAACTGTTGTTAAAAACTCTAAATTTTTAATTTCTAATTCAAGTTCTTCTTTTATCTCTCTATGAAGAGCTTCTTCTCTTGTTTCTCCCGGTTCTATTTTCCCTCCTGGGAATTCCCACATATCTATAAACTCTCCATAACCTCTTTTAGTTATGAATATTTTATCTTTATCCTTAATTACTGCTGCAACAACTTCTACAACTTTCATTTTACCCTTTTTATCCTCCTTTTAATAAACTATACTTAGTATAACATATTTAGATTCTATACCTTTTTTGTAAATTCTACATATAAATTTTCAGGCACTCTGTTTTTAAGTTTCATTTTAACTGTTATAGGTTTTTCTCCTTCAAATTTTATAGTATCAGCCTTTCCTATATAAACATAAGGCTGAACCTTACCATCTATTTTTTTATACTTTCTAATAAATATATGAAGATTAATATTTCTTTCTTTATTATAAATTATATTTTTCCCTCTCTCAGAACTTTGAGCTGTACTATTAGGTGTCTGCCATTGAAAAATATCTCTACTTATAAATTCATCTTTATAATTAATACTTTCCTTAATATCTTCATCTTTATGAAGGTCTACATAAAGAAAAAAGTCATTTCCATTAGTAAGAAGACCACTACCTCTAAAAGCTGAATGTGATTTTTCATAATTAGATAAAAGTGCTGTATCTATCATGCTATATTGTTCATAAAGCTTAAAGAAAGGCATTCCATAATTATAACTTCCAAAATTCTTTTCATATCTTATAATTCCGTAGTTTAATACATCTTCTAACTTTTCTCTAAATGACCTATTAAGAATAATCTTATTAAAACTCATAAGTCTAATCAAAACATTGTCCTTATAATCAAAAAGCTTAATATTACTCTTCTTTTGAGCTGAATCATAAAATTCTTGACTAAGATTTCTAAAAGTATGAATAATAGTTTCTCTACTTGCAGAATCAAGATATTTTAATATAACTCTTTCTGCCTCTTCTACACCTATTCTATCCTTATTTAAAAGTTCTCTTATAATTAAAAACTCATAAGGTCTTCTTAAAGGAAGCATTCCACTAAACTCCTTTAATACCTTCATGAAATCTTCATCTTTAACAACTTCACTACTATAACCAGGCTCAACCTTTTCTAAGAACTCTTCATAAGTTTTTGAATAATCTATAAATCTCAAAGGATCTGGAGACCCTTCATAAGTTATATAGTCCATAAGTTTAAAAGGAATTTTACCACCAAGAAGCATTTTAAATTCTTTATACTCTTCCTTTAAATATCTAAGGCTATTAAAATTCTCTTGATTAAGCTGTTTAATTATTTCTTCCTTTATAATTCTATCCATTTGAATATTAGTACAACCAGGAATATCAGAAAAATCTTGAGATACCGAAACTTTTAAACTATCTTTATCATAATATTTACTTCCCTTTAAAGCTAAAGCTATTAAAAAAGCTCTATTATGGTTACCTATAAAGTCTAGCACTGTCAGGAATTCTTTACTTTCGTATTTTCTTAAACCTCTACCTAATTGCTGAATAAATATTATTGGTGAATTAGTAGGTCTAAGCATCAAAATCTGATTAATTGATGGAATATCAATACCTTCATTAAAGATATCTACTGTAAAAATAACCTTTAAACTATCTTCTTCATCTTCTAACTTTTCAACATACTCCTGTCTCTTTTCAATAGAATCATCTCCAGTTAACACAGCACTTTCAATACCTTTTTCATTAAACTTTCTTGCCATGTATTCAGCATGTGCCTTATTAACACAGAAACCTATCGTCTTTTGAGATGTACCATCAAAGCCATAAAAATTCATCTTCTCAATTATAAAATCTACTCTAGAATTAATCATAAGCTTCTCTGCAACTTTAGGTATATCATCTAATTTTATATTTCTATAATCAACATCCTCAATATCTGTAATTCCAAAATAGTGAAAAGGTACTATAAGTTCATTCTCTAAAGCTTCATTAAGTCTTATTTCTATTGCAACATTATTATCAAAAACATCAAAAACACTACCCTTATCACATCTTTCAGGAGTTGCTGTCATCCCAAGTAAGAACTTAGGCTTAAAATAATCTAAAACCTTACTATAAGAAGGGCTTGTACTATGATGAGCTTCATCAATAACTATATAATCAAACTCTTCACTATCAAAATTTTCAATATGCTTCTGCATAGTTTGAATAGTTGCAAAAAGATAATCAGCATCTTCATTCTTCTCATTACCTGTATAAAATCCCATGTTTATATTTTTATTCTTACAAATACTTTGAAAAGTATCTTTAGCATCCTTTAAAATCTCTTCTTTATGAACTATAAACAACATTCTCTTAGGATTAAAATTCTGCACATCAAAAGCAGACATATAAGTTTTACCTGTACCTGTTGCAGCAATAACTAAAGCTTTATTCTCTCCACAGCTTCTTAATCTATTTAAATTTTTAAGTGCCTTTTCTTGCATTAAATTAGGTTCAATAATCTTATAATTTGAAAAATCTATAACTTCCTTCTTTTCTCTTGCTCTAATAGTCTTTATAAATTTTTCATAATCATTTAAAAAATTCTCATCTACATATCCAGTTCCATTCCACAAGCTATCATACTCATTTAAAACTTCCTGTACAAATTCAGTTTCCTTTTTAGAAACAATCATAACATTCCATTCAACATTACTCTTTAAAGCTCTTTGAGTAATATTAGAAGAACCAATAATTATCTTATAGTCATCTTCATTTTCAAAAATATAAGCCTTTGTATGAAATCCTTTTTCCTTATCGGCTATAAATACTTTTAAATCTATGTTATTAAAATCTTTTACCTTTCTTAACGCTTTAGGATCTGTAAAATTCAAATATGTAGAAGTTAATATTTTTCCCTTTACATTCCTCTCATCTAAATCCTTAAAAGAATCTAGCAATAACTGAAGGCCGCTAAAATTAACAAAGGCCACACTGAAATAAAAGGATTTACATTCACTAAGACTCTCCTTTAATTCCTTTAAAAGATTTCCCCTTTTAGAATTTACTATTAATCTATTTTTAACTATAAATTCTTCATTTATTATAGGTTTGCTCTCTATATCAAAAGCTAACTCTTTTATAATACCCTGCTCCATAAATTACCTCCTAAAATTATATCTATACCTATTCTAGCAGCTTTTAAAAAATAGAAAAGATCTCCATAAAAAATTTGTAATTAAAATAATTAAAATCACTACGGATTGCAATGTAAAACACCATAGATGCCTCTAAAATCAGACGCCACTATTTTTATTCAAGTTCCATATATATCTATTTAATCCCTTAATAGAAGAGTTGTTCTGTTTTATGTGCAAACAGTTTTTGCACATAAATATAAATTCCTTAATATAAAAAAAATACCTTCAGATATATAAAACTATATCTAAAGATATTTTTTTCTTTCAATTATTTTTGGCATCACGTTATATTATAAAACTTTCTTTTAATGTACTAAAAATTTAAAACCCACAATCATAAAGATAACTTCCAACAAAATTACAAATATGTTTAATATTAAAGCAATATAACCCACTTTATTTCTACTTAACTTTAGAGAAAGTATTGATAAAACCATCCCTATCGAACACAAATAAAAAAGTAATAAATATGCATCTGTAGAACCTTTAATATACAATGTAAATTTGAGTGGTATATCTATAATTATTACAATATAACTACCGATATTTTTGAGAATATATTACTCAATTTTATATTATTTTTCAAAACAAACTCCTTTTAATTAAAATATTGAATTATTAGTATTAGTTATTTTATACTTACTAAAATTACTGTAAAACTCTTTTTATTCAACTTTATTCTTCTTTACTTTCAAAATTACTATACTAATATTACTTTAAATAACTTCACCATTGATACCAGTTAAATCCACCATCAGAATTATTTGAAGTATCAAACCAAGAATCAAGAAGTTCAAACCAGTTTCCAACATCATTTATTTTAGTAGTTTGTCCATCTTTACACCAACTTAACTTTCCATATAAAAAATCTGAATCAAAGGCACTCACATCTACCGAATTGTACCATCTTTGTGCCTGCCATGCTGTATAGCTATAACCAGAATTTAAATCTTTATACACTTTACTTCCATCAGGTAAAAAAATACTTAAGCCATTTTTACCTTCTTTAAAATCTGGAAATTGTGACCCACCAAATGAATAAAGAACAGCCTTATCTACATTTGACATAACTTTCTTAGCTAAATATTTGATATTTGCACTAAAATTATTGCTTTTACTTATTTTTTCACATAAGTCATATAAATCAAAGTAAGGACAAACTAACCATTGAGTTGCATCTGATTCATAAAAATAATCTAATAACAATGTATTATCAACTGTGCCTCTAAGTTTCTCAACTGCTGCCTTACCCTTTTCAAGCCATAAAGCTCTCGACATTTTATCTACAGACTTCTTTACATTACCCATTTTACTAAGGTCAAAACAACTTAAAGATTGTGTATTATTATTAGCTTCATTAACTAAATCACGTTGCTCTTCAACTATTAATGAACCAAGTTCTTTAGGGGTAATCTTTGATGGATCATAATATTTTTCTTTTCCTCCTAAAGTTAAATCTTCTTCTCCATTATCGCCACCATCAGTATTAAGGCGATTAAAGATGCCTTTATAATTAAAACCTTTTCCCCACATTATAGGCGCTGATGCAACCATATATTTTGCTTGAAAGCTTCCATTGCCAGGTCTATATTGATATGCGCCTTCAACTGTTCCCATAAAACAGGCATCATATGCTAATAAATCTACAGATTCTTTATTCGTTAATTTATCGGTTAATTCTGCTGTATATAAATAATCACCCTTGCTTGTCATATCACAACAAATCTGTCTTGAATTATTGATATTTTCTCCTTCATTTTGAAGTCTGGCACCATTACCATGATTAGCAATGATAAGTTCATATTCATCTGCTGGATAATTTGCTTTACAAGAATCTATAAACTTTTTTAATGTCTCAGCATCCCCCATATCTGCTTCATAATTACTTGTTTTTGTAATCTCAGGGAATTGCTTATTGCCATCTATTCTTTCTGTTTTTTCATGCTCAATTTTATACATTCTTGTATCTATAAAATCCTCGCCAAAAGCCTTTGCATCTGAAGAATATCCTGGTATTCTATCAATTAAAACAATCAAATTTAAATTTGGATTATCTACATAACTCTCTTTAATTTCCTTTATATTTTGTAGCAAATCTTCTTCAAGGTTATTATCAGCATCACTATAAAGCATGATTGTAAGTTTTTTGTTTGTATTTTTACATCTATATAAAGCAGACTGTATCTCTTCTTTTGTTATATTTTCTGCTGCTTTTATCTGTAAAGAACCAAACCCAAATGTAGCAATTAATATTACTAAGGTAATGAACTCAAATCTCTTTTTAACCATTATTACATCTCCTTAATTTTTAATTAAAGTTTTTTCATGTATATTATCTAATTCATCTTTATATAAATCTATATACGTATCACAATTATTAATTAATTCTTGATGGCTTCCTTGTTTAATAATCTCTCCATCCTTCATAACTATAATATTAGGACATGATACTATAGAATTTATTCTATGTGCTACAGTAATAATAGTAATAGTTTTTGATAGTTTATTTAACAGATTCATTATTTCTGTTTCAGCTTTACTATCTAAATCAGAAGTAATTTCATCTAAAATCATAATCTTTGGATGTCTCAAAATTCCTCTTGCAATGGCAAGCTTCTGTCTCTGACCACCGGATAAATTAATTCCCCCCTTACCAATGAATGTATCATACTCATCAGGAAGAGTTTCTATAAATTCTTGCAATCCAGTAAGATTGCAAGCTTTCTTTTCCACTTCTAAACTTATATCATCTTTAAAGAGAGATAAGTTTTCTTTTATCGTTCCTTGGAAAATAAAAGGCTGTTGAGGAATATAACAAATTTTAGTTCTTAAATATTCTATATCTATATCTTCAATCTTATTACCATCAAATAATATTTCTCCATTATTCTGTTCATAAAATCTAAGTAGTAAGTTTAATAAAGAAGATTTTCCACATCCATTTTTTCCAACTATAACATATAACTCATTCTTCTTAATCTCTAGATTCAATTTCTTTAAGATTCTCTGCTCCGGTGTATAAGAAAAATCAACATCTTTAATTGTTATATTCCCATGAATTTCAGGCTTAAATTTTCTTTTAAACTGCGATTCCTCTGTTAAATTTAAAATATCTTCTATTCTATGAATTGAATTATATACTGTTTGCAACTTTACATTTACACCAGCTAAATCACTTATTGCTTTTGTAAATTTTACACAATAAGAATTAAAAGCAACTAATGTTCCAACTGTCAATGTATTATGTATTATCATCCAAGAAGAAACTAATATTATAATCCAATCTCCAACTGATGTAATTATAGCACTTGCTATATTTATAAAACTTTCCATAATTGATGTTTTAATAGAATTTTTCATTATGCTGCTTAAATTTAATTTATATTTGCCACTTAGATAACTTTCCATTCTTAAACACTTATACTCTTCAATCCCCATTAATGTTTCTTGAATAATAGAAGTATTTTTATCCAACAATTTCTTACCTTCATCAATAAACTTTCTTGTTTTTTTACCTAATACATTGGAAAGTATCATTGAAATAGGGAAGGTACATATAGCAATAATTGATAACTTTAAAGAAATTTTTATACTAACAGCTAATGTTATAACTAAAGTAACAATTGCAATTAATATTTGTACAATATCTTCAGTAATAAAATTTGCGACAGCCGATGAATCAAATTCTATCTTTGAGAGTATCTGTCCATCATTTATATTATTAAAATTCTTTCTTTTCAACTTAAGAATTTTTTCATAGACTTTAGTTTTTGTATCAATTGTAATTAATTGATTAACCTGTTTATTTAAAATTGTTTCTACAAAACTTAATGACATCGTTATAAAAAAAATAATTGCCATAACACCAATCATTATAACAACTGATTTAAAATTTGCTGCTAAAACATAATCCAGAGACATTCCAAATAAATACAAAGGAATTAATTCTATCAAATTACTTAATGCAGTCACAAGATATAGTAAAATTAACTTACCTTTATAAGTTTTAAAGTAATATATTACTTGATTTTTTAATAATTGTGTTTCTTTCATTATACTTGTATATAATTCCTAATCATAAACTGTGAATTATAGTTTCCTTTCTATATAATCATAACTACCCGTTAAACGGGTAGTTTGCTCTGCGCCTATAAGGCTTTGTTGCTGGCCGTGCTATTCGCACG
>CAKVFO010000027.1 GCA_934746785.1 uncultured Clostridium sp.
AGAAAGTATATTTCTCTTGGGAGTTTTTCTGTTTTGAATGTGGACTTAGAATGCAGGAGTGAGATTTTTTCTTATAGGAAGTATATTTCTCTTGGAAGGTTTTCTGTATTGCAAGTGGATTTAGAATGCAGGAGTGAGATTTTTTCTTATAGGAAGTATATTTCTCTTGGAAGGTTTTCTGTATTGCAAGTGGACTTGGAATGCAGGATTTAAGGTTGAAGCTCTTAAAAGAGTTTCTTTGAATTTATGGGGTGCTGGGGCGGACAAGCCCTCCTCATAAAATTTGTAATTAAAATATAAATTCCATTCCAAATTCTAAGAGCCTGCGATTTAGAATTTGTTCCTTCATTCCTGCATTCTAGAAAGACCCTGATTCCAAATAATCTCTCAAAAGAAATACACCCCCATCCCCAAATACACTTCCTTCTGCATTTCTACATTCTAAAAAAACTTTGATTTCAGATAATCCTCCAAAAGAAATATCCTATCTTCCCCAAGTACACCCGCTTCTACATTTCCTTTCATCTAATCTCCACTTACTCCTCTACCAAATTCCAAAAACCATAATAAAATTTGTAATTAAAATATATATTCCATTCCAAATTCTAAGAGCCTGCGATTTAGAATTTGCTCCTTCATTCCTGCATTCTGAAAAGTCTAGCATTTGAGATAGTCTCCCAAAAGAAATACACTTCCTTCCCCAAGTACACCCACTTCTACATTCCGACTTTACTCAGTATAATAAGCAATTCCTATGCTTCCAGGCCCTACATGGAGCCCAATTACAGGTCCTATTTTTTCAACATGTACTTCAACATTTAGCTTTTCCCTTAAAAGTTCTGCTAAAGCATTTCCTTCATCTACACAATTAATATGATGAACTGTAATTCCTTTAATTCTCTTATTTTTAGAATCCTCTAACACCTTATTAACCATGGCATTTACTGCTCTTTTCTTAGTTCTAACTTTATCAAAAACAGTTGTAACTCCCTCTTCTACAGTTAAAATAGGCTTTATTTGTAGAATAGATCCTAAAAGTGCTGATGCTCCCCCTATTCTTCCACCCTTTTTAAGGTACATAAGAGACTCTGGTGAAAATAAAAATCTACTATTATCTATTACATGTAAAACTATGTCTTTAATCTCATCTAAAGACTTACCTTCCTTTGCAGCCTTTGCAGCTTCTAAAACTGCATACCCCATCTGCATACAGTTAGATTTAGAATCAATAATTTCAATTTCTCTTTCTGGATACTTTTCAAGCATCATCTCTTTTATCAAATGTGCACTTGAAAATGTACCACTCATTTTAGATGATAAAAATATAGATATAATATCATATCCTTCACTTAAATTTTTCTCAAAAACCTTCATCATATCATCTAAAGCTGGTTGAGAGGATGTTGGTATTTCCTTTGCTTTATCCATATCCTCATAAAACTTTTTATTATCTAATTCTACTTCCTTATAACTTTTTCCATCTAAAATTATGTTTAAAGATACAACTTCTATTTCATATTCTTCTTTTATTCTATCTGGTAAATTACTTGTGCTATCAGTTATAATCTTTACTGTCATTTATTTTCCGTTGCCAAAACCTTATAAAATTTCATGAAACTTGTTTAATTCCTTATTCAACCTTATATTAGATAATCCACGGTTAATAAGTTTAATCTGCTTTTCAAGTTTTGCAATGTTCTTAGTTTTGACATACTCCTTTCCTTTTTATTTCATATTTACGTGAACATTGTCTTTCCAACGCTTTATTACTACGCCCCTTTAAATATAGCATAAACTAATCATATATATCCGCAAATTCTATTTTCCAGCTCTTGCTTTCATCTAAATGAATTTCTGAAGACTTATCATCTTTATCCAAAACAATTATTGGAAGATAAAAAGAAACAGTAGTTCCTTTTCCTTCTTCACTTTCAATATATATATCCCCATCATGTAGTTCAACTAAAGATTTAACTAATGACAATCCTATACCGCTTCCTTCAACCTTTCTAGTCAAGGTATCATCTACCTGTTTAAACTTTTCAAATATAGTTTCTAAATTTTCTTTAGGAATTCCTATACCAGTATCTTTTACTGAAATAACAACACAGTTATTTTCCACAATTAATCTAATTAATATTTTACCTCTACCATCTATATATTTTATAGAATTTGATATTATGTTTAAAATTATTCTTTCAATTTTGTCTTTGTCACAAGCAGTTATTACTTCTTCACATGCTGGATCAAATATAAGATCTATCCCCTTTGACTTCACATACTGAGAAATAGAATCTACTATATCATCTATTAAACTAACAATATTACAATTAGTTTTATGTAAACTATATAAACCTGAATCAATCTTAGTCATATCTATTATATTATTAGACAATCTTAAAAGTCTAAAGGAATTTTGCTTTATTCCCTCAATATATTTTTCAAATTTCTCTTCTGGATCTACTTTTGTCACCTTTTCCTTTATACTAAAATCCATCAGCTGAATTAATGATAATATAATGTTTAATGGCGTTTTAAATTCATGTGATATGTTTGCAAAAAAATCATTTCTTACATTTTCAAGTTCTTTAAGTTTCTCATATCTAAGACGTTCTTTTTCAATCTTCTTCTCTTCTGTTATATCTTTAGATGTATTTATAAAAACTTTTCTATTTTTATCATAAATACTACTTGTAGCAATCCAAAACCATTTGCTTTTTTTACTTTTAAATCTACCAACAGTCCGAATAACTTCTCCAGTATCTCGTGCCTTTCTAAACTTTTCTTTTAAGTCTTTAATATCCTCTGGATGTACAATTTGATACCATGAAGCACCTTGAAAATCTTCTATAGACCAATTAAGGTTACTTTTCCATCCAACACTTACCTTTTTAAATCTGCCTTTATTATCTACAATAGTCATACAATCAGCTGCTGTAGATAAAAATCCTTCTAGTTCATCTTCCGTCTCTCTATTTTTTTTCAATTCATAATAAAGTTTTTCTGATAGTTTTTTCATATCTATTTCTTCTATTTTAAATATAAAAGAAAATACCTCTTTACCTTTCCACTTAAAAGATATAAACTTCCCCTCAACAAGTAGCTTTTCTTGAAATCTATTTAATACTTCATATTTTGATATTATATCCGTATCTATTTTAAAACTGCAATTCATAATAATATTAAACATATTTTTCCCTAGTAATTCTTTTTCTGAATACTTTAAAAACTTCAGTGCACCTTTATTGCAAAATAGCATTTTTCCGTTGCAGTCTATTATTATAATTCCCTCTTCAATATTATTTAATATCTGCTCCATCTTTTTCTCCATTTTATCCTTTTTATTCAATAAATGTTTACAATATATATATTACTAACATTTTTGTAAACAATCAATTATTTACCGAATTTTTATACAATTATTCCATAAATTATCTATTTATAATCTTTTTCTTTAAAAAAGATACAACATAAGTTATAATTCTATATAAAAAGGAGGTAATATTGTGAAGTTTAAAATTGATAAAAACCTTTTTAAAATATCTTCTTATGTGACTTTTACTGCTATAACTATCTATATTGCCTTTCAAATAATATCTAATATAGGTGGTATTTTAAATTACATATTTAAGGTATTCTACAAAACTTACATCTTATTAAAGCCATTAATATTTGCTTCTATAATTGCTTATCTATTTTATCCATTAACAAGAACAATAGAAAAGTTTTTAGAAAAAAATAAATTATATTCTGTAAAAAAACAATCTAACAGACGTATTATCTCTATCGTGCTTTCCTATCTATTCATAATAGGAATCATAATAGGATTAATCTGTGGTATATACTTTATGATTGGAGGCCAGCTTTCTCAAAGCACTTCTTTAGCTAATATAATAGAATATATTGAAAATTATGCAACTGACAACACCTTCGATATTGCATCAGTTACGCAGTCTATTGAGAGTAATTTTAATTTACCTTTTATGGATAAATTAACTCCTTACATTATAGATTTTATAACTAATGCTCAAAACTATATAATTGAAAATATAGGTTCACTTAGTTCTTCTATAATGAGTATTGGCAGCAGCATAGCTTCATTTTTTATTGCTATCATAATTAGTATATATTTATTAAAGGATTCTGAATATTTCTTAGGATTATTTAAAAAACTATATTATATAATTTTTAGAGACAGCAAAGCTGGGCAATATACAACTGATTTCTTTTTAATCATTCATGATTCCTTTTCGAAATTTATTAGAGGCCAGCTTTTAGAAGCATGCTTTGTTGGTATTCTATCAGCTATTGCTTTAACTATAGCAGGAATTCAATATGCTCCTGTCATAGGATTAATTTCAGGAATATGTAATATGATTCCTTATGTTGGACCAATTGCCGGTACTATATTAGCTGCACTTATGGCACTTTTGAGCGGCAACTTTATGAAAATAATTTATGCAGTTATTTCTATGATTATAGTACAACAAATAGATAATCATCTTTTAGCACCTAAAATTGTTGGTGACAGCGTTGGATTACATGCAGTTTTTACAATGATTGCTATTATTGCTGGTGCTAATGTTGGAGGACTATTTGGAATGCTTTTAGCCGTACCTTTAGCAGCATCATTTAGAATAATATTTAACCTATGGTATGACAAAAACTTTAAAAAATAAAATGAAGAGGCTTATAGCAAAATTTTCAACCTCCCCAAGGCAAATTAGTCGGTTAAAAATTTTCTATAAACCTCTTTAAATTATTATTTGTTCCAATTCAATAATATTTTTACACATTATATGAATATAGATACTGTGCTTTTATCAGCTCATCATTAAGTTGCTGTAAGAACTTAACATCATCTTCATTTATAATAAAATCGCCATTGATGCCCTTTGGACTTATCTCATCTTCACTCTCTTGGATTTTTAAATCAATAAATAAATTATTTTCTTCTAATATCTCCTTAAGATATCTTACAGTTTCAAAAAAGTACTTATCCTCTGCAATCTTCTTACTCTTTAAATTTCTTCCTAGCGCCTCTAAAGCATTTATCCAATAATCTATATTTATAATATGCATTAAAATTGGATGCCATCTTTCTTGCTTATGTTCATTCATTAAACTATAAGATAAAATATTTAAAAATTTAAAATTATAATATTTCTGATTATATATATCTTCCTCATTAAAAAGATTAACTTCATCATATAAAAATGTTGAATAATAATTATTATAATCATAGCTAGGCTGTAATATTGAAATAAAAAGTTCTTTTCTATATCCAAAGAAATGTTTCAAATCTTCTGCCGACTTCTTACCTCCAACCTCTATTAAATTATTAAATTTATCAATATTAAATATAAACTTAAAGTAATCTCCAAAATAATCTTTTCCAATAATTTTTATAACTTCTTCTGAATCTTTATCATATTCTAAAATAAGCCTTACTGTGTATAGACACTTTAATAATTCTATAAAATGTATATCTACTTCACTTGTCTTATACATTTTTAAAACTTCAATACAAGTTATTATATCTCCAATAGAGACCTTTTCCTTCTTTATTTTAAACATATTGCTTACAATATAAGTATACACATCATCTATTTCTTCAGACAGATTACCCTTCCTTTTCTTTTGTATAATTAAATTACTTAACTTTATAAATAAATATTTATTCAATTCACTTATATCTATTTTTAAAATTTCTTTTAATATAACAACATGCTTTCCTCCTAAAGGTATTTTAGTAACTAATCTTTCCAAATACTTTAAAATTACATATTCATTATCCTTAGCTTGTCCATCAATAGAATTTATAAAACTAATTAAGTCAACAATATTCTTCACATTAGTCCCAATCAATACTTTAAATGTATCTAAAGTGTAAATACAATAATTAAACTTCTTTATTAAAATTTCCTTTATTTTTTGAAAAATATTATTTCCTCTACTAATAGGAATATTGTTGAAATTTTTATAATCTATATCTAACTTTACAGATAATAAATCTATTGGTTCAATATAAATTCTACTTGAATAAGTACCTATACCATCAATATTTAGCATTCTATCATCTATAATATCTTTATCTAATGCAGCTAATATAATTACATTCTTACAATTAAAATATTTTCTAAGATCACATATAACTTTTTCAATATCTTTTAACCCACTAAAATTATCTATAGGTATAATTAAATAATCCTTCTTAGAACAATTTAAATATATTCTTATAAGCTCACATATATTTTCCTTTATAATAAAACTATTATTCATTTCAAATATATTTGTACAATCTAAGTCATCTTCATCAAGTTGTTTAAAAAGTTTTGAAAATATATCTTCTAATTCTTTTCTCAAAGTATGATTAAAATTATTCATCCTCTTTAAAAAAGATTTATATATATTATATAGTATTATAGATAAAATCGAATTATTTTCATCCTTATAATTTAAATCAATAATATTTAAAACCTCAAAATCCTCTTTTTCTATATCTTGTTTATCATTTAAATATCTATATTCTTTATCCTTTAAAGAGTTAATAAAATTTCTTAAAATAGTAGTTTTTCCAGCTCCCTTTTCTCCTATAAAAGTTATTATATTATTAACTTCATTAAAAAATTTAGGTGTATTTATTATATCTATAATAGCTTTCGCCGCTTTTATATATTGCTCCTTAAAAATCGAAGTTTCTATCTCATCTTTTATCTCCATCTTGCTATTAAAAGTTGACGCTTTATCAATTTTTAAAATTTTTAACTCTGGATTATTAATTTTTAATTTATCCTTTCCTACATTCAAACTTTCACTCATGTAATTCCTCCTAAAAACTTCTATTTTATAAATTCTATATTATTGCATTTTATCCTTTATTTTATTTGAAATTTCTATTACATTTTTGCAATTAAGATTTATACTTTTTAAATTTACATATTATTGAAAATTTGCATTATAAAGAATATAATATAGTTATTATAACTTACTGTTATTAAATTTAAATACTAAATCAATATTTTCTTTCAAAAAGCGTTTTAACTATAGGTTATATATAACAAATTAATTTTAAAAAGGAGAATATATATTATGAAAATTTCTTTCAATAATATTAATGTACCATTAGAAGCAAAGTACATTAATAAAACAGGCAATTCTAAATGCAGTTTAAAACAAAATAATAAACTTTTAGCAACTAATTCTAAAAACAAGAAAAATGCAGGAAGTAATGTAGCTGAAATAATAAAACGTAAACAACAGCTTAAACAAGAAATAATTGACTTACAAAAGAACCAGCAAGAATATGAACTTAAAATTGAAACTGAAATAGATGAAGCTGAAAAACAAATAGAAGAGTTAGAAAAAAATAAAAATAAAATTACTAAAAAGAATAAAAATGATATTGACACTCTAAATAAATTTTCACGTAAGTTGAATAAAAAAAATAAAGATAAAGAAAATAAAACTGAAGATAATAATGAAAATACAAAGATGCTTCATAATTTAATTCATAATGTAAAGAGTAATTCCAAAGATCTTAAAGAAATTAACGAACAAATAAAAAATTTAAAAAAGGAGATAAAAAAATTAAAAGCTAATTTGAAATCTTCTAAAGAGTCTACTCAGCAAGAGATTGAACGTATGCAAAAAGAAATTTATAATTTAAATAATACATCTACAGAAATTTATTCAGGAGGAAATATACTTAATGTATATCGATAGGGGGATGTAGATAGATTTGTTTTTAATTTCCTATACGTTAAAGAAAGCTGGTTCCAAATTCCAGCCCTCCAAAAAAGAAGAACCCATACCTAGAGCTGCTCCCCTAGATATAGGTCCTTTATTAAAACCAACTATTTTTAAGCTTCTTTTTTCCTTCTAACTGTAGTAAATCCTACACCAGCAATTGCCACTAATCCTAATAATGCTAATATTTCTATTTGAGCATTATCATAAGTCTTAGCTCCATGACCTGGTTTATTTTCTAATTTAGAAGAATTATTATCCTTATTAACATCAGAATCATCAGTTCCAGTTTGTGATCCATTATTGTTACCTGGAGTTGTTGTACCTCCGTTTTGTGAACCATTGTTATCATCAACTGCTGGTGCTTCTCCTGCAATTAATAACTTAGTTTCACCTGCTGGTACTCCATTTGCCTTCCAGTAATCCATAATAGAATCTCTCATACATATATTAGTGTTATAAACATCTTTTGCAGTTGAGAAATCATATCCATCTCCACCAGTTAACATAAAGTCATTAGTAGCTAATGAGTAATATTCATCCTCCTTAATAGGAGTTCCATCTAATAATGTCATAGAATTAATTTCATAAGTTTCTGGATTAAAGTAAACCTTAATTCCTGCATATTGTCCCCATCCAATATTTTCAGGGTTAATACCATGTGCAATTACTTTCTTAAGATCTGAACCTTTAATATTCATAGTAATAACATAATTATCAAATGGTAATATTTCATACATATCACCAACAGTAACTTCTCCCTTTTCAAGGCTTCTTCTTATACCGCCTCCATTATTTACAGCTATTTGAGTTCCTGCAACTAATCTCATTGTTTCAGATACCTTAACACCAAGGTCTGTAAGATTAGAATATCTATCATCATTATTTAATCTTTCTTCTAAAGTAGTAACATGTTTACCTAATATTCCACTTAACTTTTCTTGTAAAGCTGACATCCTAGCATCAACATCTGCATCCTTAGGAAGGTTTGCTTCATTTCCTTTAAATACTGTAAGCTCTGGTTCTACACTTACAAGTTTATTATCTTTATCAAAAGTAAATGATAACTTAGCAAGTCCTCTACCATTGTATCCTGCTTGAACTACTGGAATGTTGTTAACTTTACCTGATACAAATTGGTGAGTGTGAGCTGAAACTATTGCATCTAAGCCTTCTACGCCTTCTTTAGCAAGTTCTGCAGCTTCACCAGTAACTTCACCTGTTTTAGCATCTTGATATGCTCCAATATGAGTTAATGCTACTACAGCATCAGCACCTTGTGCCTTTACTATAGGAATATATTTATTTAAAGTTTCAACATAACCAGCAAATTTTAAACCTACTGTATTTTCTGCCTTTGTTGTAGTTAATGTTTCTTCTGTAGCTAAACCTATGAAAGCAATTTTAACTCCATTCTTTTCAATTATCTTATAAGGTTCAACATAATTAACAGGTTCACCTGTCTTTTCATCTATCATATTAGCAGCTAAGAACTTAAAGTTTCCATCTTTCTGCCATGCATTAAACTTATCTGTTCCCCAGTCAAATTCATGATTACCAACTGCTGAAACTTCAACGCCCATAGCCTTCATCATTTCTATTTCAGGTTCACCTTCAGTAAGGTTTGATATAGCTGTTCCTTGGAATATATCTCCTCCTGAAACAGGTATAACTCCATAATCATCACTTTCTTTTGACTGATACTCCTTAACAACACCAGTAAGCTTTGCAGCACCAACATTCTTTCCTGATTCTAAAGCATTTCCATGGAAATCATTGAAAGATAAAACATCAACAGCCTTAGAATTACTTAAAGAATCTATAAACTCTGCCTCATTTGTAAGACCTTTATTATTTAATTGTTTAACTACATCAGAAGCCTTTAAGTGAGCTTTAAATTCTATAGTTCCATTATTTATTAACTTAACAACTTCATTTCTTAAAGTTTCATTTTCATATTTAACACCAGTTAAAGACCAGTTATTATCAACGTTTCTTGTAATAGTTCCACCCTTAACATTCGTTATATAATCTGAAATCATATCTCTTATATCTGATAAAGAGTCATTAGTTGATTCATAAACTAATTGTACTTCATCAGCATCAAATACCTTATTTAAACATGAGTTTAATCTGTAATCATTAACTGATAAGTAAATTTCATCAGTATCTAAAACTTTTGTGCCATCTTTAAATGTTAAATTTTCAATTCTGTTTCCAGCTTCTTTTGAAATATTAATATTATAATTTACACCTGCAATAGCATCATATAAATAAGTTTTAAATTTAGGGTTTAAAGAAACTGTTAAATCACCATTTTCAAAAGTATCAAACAACTGAGCTGTCCATTCTAAATACTTCTTTAACTGTTTACCATTAGTTTTTACTGTATATAATTTATTATCAAACTTATAAATATTAGATAAATCAGATTTTGTTATGTCACCTTTATAAAGGTTTGCTGTATCAGAAAGCATTGCAGCCCCTGTTACATGATGTATCTTAGAAGTATCTACCCCAATGCTTTGAAGCTGTTTATCACTATAATATAATTGAACTTCATCTATTAAATCAGTTACACCTTGATCACTTACAAAAGATTGAGGAATTTGTGCTACTTCATTTGGCTCTGCTAAATCTGAAGCATCTAAAGTTCCTATCTTTTTCTTGCCATCATTTTTAGCCATTTCATCATAAGGTGCTAAAATTTTATCTAATTCAGGATCTGTTTCACTATCTTTTTTGAAAGTTGTAACACTTGAAGATTTTGAAATTACTTTATATTTACCATCTTTATCTTTCTTAACTTTAAGTTCTGCTTTAGATACATCTTCACCTGCATTTTTAGGCTGAGTAACTAAAACACCATTAATTAACTGCTGTGCTATTCTAACATGGCTGTGTCCTGCAATTATTAATGAAACTTCAGGATTCATATTAGCAATATCAGTTGCACTATCACCATTTCCTGTTTCTGAACTTTCACCCATATGAGCAGTTACTACATAAATGTCTGCTTCATCTTTTGATTTAATTTCAGAAATTATCTTTTTAACTTCTTCTGATGGATTAGTTGTATTATATCCTGCTAACTTATCCTTATCCCAGTTAGTTATATTAGGAGCAACTACCCCGATTATTGCAACCTTAACCCCATCTACTTCTTTTATAGTATAAGGTCTAAAAACTCTTCTTCCATCTTTATAAAGGTTACCACATAAAACTGTTGTTCCACCTTTTTCATATTGTGAAATAACTTTATTTAAAGTGTCTAACCCAAAATTAAATTCATGATTTCCAAGGTTTGCTGTATCATATCCAATTGTAGTTAATGCTTTTACCATTGGATTAGTATACTTTTCTAAGAATTCATCTGTTAAAAACATTGAATTATAGTTTCCTTGAATAGTATCCCCATTATCAAGAACTAAAGTATTAGGATTTTCTGCCTTAGCTTTTTTCACTTCTGCTGCAACTTGATTTAAACCACCAGCAGCTGGAGAATTGATAGCATAATCATAATTCATAAATTTACCATGAGAATCTGTTGTAGATAAAATTTGAATTGTCTTCTCTCCATCATCTTCAGTCAAAAGCTGATTTTGTACTTCAGGAGTAGTTTCTGCTGCTACAGGCATGGATGCAAATAATGTATTAATCCCTAAAGCACATGTAGTAACTAACGCTATTAGTTTTTTGTAATTCTTCAACATTTTTGTCCCCCTTATTTTTTAAAACATTTTTTACAATATATTGCACATATCCACATCCAATTATATTTCACCCGAACATTTTTTTCAACAAATATTTAATTCTTCGTGTATTTTAACGAAAACATTATATCCTGTTAACATTACTTAACTTTTTTTAATGATTTACGAAAAATTTATTTCCAGCCTAAGGCTTTTCTCTTCTCTTTCATGTCTTCAATTATCTTCTTAGCTAAAGACTTAGGATCAACATCAACAGTCATTGTAGAACCTAAAATATCTTTAGTTCCTGTCATCATAAATTCCATTACATTATCAGAACCATGAACTGGTGGATAAACGCAGTGGTATGAATCTACTCCGAATAATCTAAAGCTTAAAGAAGCTCCTATTCCCTTTTCATTAGACCATTCTGGACTAGCTAAAGCATAAGGCATATCCTTAATTGGAGCTCCAGCTAAACCTGCAATTCCTCCAAATACTCCTGATGCTCTTGCATTATCTATACATTCACCCATATGCCATACTGGTGGAAGATCTGGCTCTAGGAATTTCTTTAAAGAATCTCCACACTTATTTAAAGCATTTAAATTACAATATCCAAGCTTCAATAATGGGAATGAAGCACATCCATTAGTTAAAATAAGAACATTATTCTTTAAAAGTTCTTCAGCAACATCAACAACAGCCTTTTCATAAATAACTCTTGGATTATTACATCCAACAATATTAGCTATACCTAAAATTTCCCCATTCTTTAAAGCTTCATATAAAGGCTTCATGCTTCCAAACTTTTGATTAATATATTCAACAGAGAATCCAACTTCTGCATCTACTTCATAAGGAGGTATAAATACAGGAATTCCACGTCTATCAGCAAAACTTTCAATAGCTCTAGTTACTATCTTTCTAGCTATCTTATTAGTATCACCTATATTAGACATTTCATGGTCATATGCATAATGCTCTGCACCTGGAAGTCTAGCTGAATCACTAGTTGTTACTACAGTTGTCTTATGACATTTAGCAACATCCATAATAGATGGGAAAACATCCTGAACGTCTGCAACCCATAAATCTAAAGCTCCAGTTCCAAGTACAAGTTCTGCTCCTACTGCATTAGATAAAGGAATTACGCCGTCATATCTATACATTGCAGAAAGTCCTGAACAGCAGATTCCATAGAATTGAATACCCTTAGCTCCATTCTTCTTAGCTAATTCAATAAATTCTTCACTATGTCCAACCTTAACAATTTCACTAACAAGCATTGGTAAGTGTCCATGAACAGCTATATTTACATAACCCTTCTTTAAAGCTCCAACATTAACTTTAGAAGTACATCTATTTCCTATACCAAATAAACTATCAGTAGCAATATTAGAAGCTACAACACCTGAGAATACAAATGTTAAACCTAATCGTAAAAATTGCTTCATTATATTCTTCCAGTCACCATCTGTAGTTGCTCCACTTCTATGAAGAGATTCAAATACTTCATGATATGCACTTGTAGGAAGTATTCCAAGTTCCTTCCAAACCTTTTCTCTTTCCTCTGGTGCACAGGCTGAAATAGTTTTATATTCTCCAGGGATAACTCTTCCTATATCCTCTAAAAGAACATCTGCAAGCTTTGATGCTACTTCATTAATAGTCTTTCCTTCTATATCTATACCAAATTGTTTTGCACTATTTATTACCTTTTCTTCTCCTATTATAGGAATATCAAGCCTGCCTTCTGCTGCACTCTTTAAAGATAATAACACCTCTCTTGCATGAGCACCGTGTGCTGCCACTCCCCCTGCAAGACTTCTTAAAAGATTTCTAGCTACAATTAAGTCTCTATCAGCACCACAAACACCTTTAGGACTTTTAGCTGTAATTTTACAAGGACCCATATTACATATCTTACAACATACACCTGCTAACCCAAAAGTACATTGTGGCTTTTGTTTGTCAAATCTATCAAAGGCTGTATCACAACCTATCTGTTCCATATGTAATATCATTTCTTTTACAGCTGGATCTGGAGTTTGCTCTAACACATCCTGTTTGCTAGGAAAAGTCTTTCTATACTCTGTAACAGCCTTAATATAGTCACTTACACCATCATGATGATGGTCATGATGCTTATCCTCCCCAATTAATTCATGATGAAATTTTACTCTTCCAAAGTTTTCTCTTAAAAATTGATTCATTAAGATGCCCCCTAAATATAGTATTCTACTTTTTCATTTGCATTGCTTTGAAGATGATGGAATATTCTATCCTTAAGTCCATAGAACTCTGTACCACTTCTCTTTACTGGCTTTGGTAATGTATTATTAATAACCTGTTTAATTCTTCCTGGATGTGGTGCCATAATAACAATCTTTGTTCCAAGGCATATTGCTTCTTCAACATCATGAGTAACAAATACAACTGTCATCTTTTCTTCCTTCCAGATTTTAATTAAATCTTCTTGAAGCTTTACTCTAATGACAGGATCTAAAGCTGCAAAAGGTTCATCCATAAAAAGAATTTTAGGCTTTACAGCAAGTGCTCTTGCTATAGCAACTCTCTGCTTCATACCACCAGACAATTCAGCAGGATAGCTATTTTTAAATTCCCCAAGTCCTACAAGTTCTATATACTTATCACTAATTTTCTTTCTTTCATCTTTAGCAATCTTCTTGCTTTCAAGACCTAACTGTACATTTTTCTCTACAGTTCTCCAAGGTAATAGTCCATAATTTTGAAAAATTGTCACCCTATCCAATCTTGGTCTTGTAACTATTTCGCCATCAATGTTAATTTTTCCTTCTGTTGGATTGAAAAATCCAGCCATCATATTCATTAAAGTACTTTTTCCGCATCCTGATGGCCCTAAAAGGCACACAAATTCCCCAGTTTCTACATTTAAATTAATATTATCTAAAGCTTTATTATTACTATCTTTTCTACTAAATGTTTTACTTACATTTTCAACTGCTATACTCATATTTTTTTGCCCCCTTATACAAATCTTCCCCACTTAGAGTTAATCTTTCTTTCAAATAAACCAATTAACTTATCTAAGATTAAACCTATAACACCTATTAAAACAATACCAGCTAAAAGCATATCATTTCTTAAATTATTTCTTGCATCAATAATTAAATATCCAAGTCCAGACTGAGCTCCTACCATTTCTCCTGCAACTAGGAATATCCATGCACTTCCTAAAGCTATATGCATTGCATTTGCTATACTTGGGAAAATAGCTGGAAAAATAACTTTAGTTATAAGGCTTAGCCCTCTAATTTCAAAAGTATCACAAACCTTTAAATACATTTCATCAATCTTTTTAACAGCTGTTACCGTTGATATTAACACTGTATAGAAAGATGAAAGAAATATAATTACTATAGCTGGAAGATTTCCAATACCAAAGGCTATAACTATGAAAGGAAACCATGCTGTTGGTGAAATAGGTCTTAAAATTTGAACTATAGGATCTATAACATCCCAAACCTTGCTGAAGTAACCTAACAATAATCCTAAAAGTACAGCTACAATAACAGAAACTATATAACCAACAAAGAATCTATATAAACTTATTCCTATGTACTGAAATAAAATCTTATCATCAATCATTTCCTTAATTGCTAAAGCAACTTTATAAGGAGATGGGACACTGCTTTTTCCTGCCTGCCCCAGGGTAGAAAGTAAACACCATACACCTATTAATATTCCAATTCCTATGATTGAATTTATAAACTTCTTATTTTTCATCATTAATCACCCCATCTATTAATGAATTATCTACAAACTCCTCATACGAAGGAGCATTATCAAGTAAATTCATCTCTTTTAAATAATCATCTATTCTTTCATAATCTTCCTTATGGATTTTTAAATCTCTAAAGTTTATCCAATTTAAAGATAAATCTAAAACTTCCTTTTGAACCTTTAAAAATTCCTTACTCTTAACTTTTTTATCATCTTCATTTTCTTCTAAATACTTAGCCGCTTCTAAGTATTTCTTTAATACTTCCTCAGCTTTTTCCCTATTCTCATCAATAAATTCCCCTCTGAAAACAAGAGTACAGCATACAGAATCTTTAATAATATCAGAAGACTGTTTAAGTATCTTACCATTACCATTAACTACAGCCTTAGCCCCAAAGGGCTCTGCAACACAATAACCATCAATTCTCTCTTCTTGAAGTGCCACAGCCATTTCAGATGGTGCAATTTCAGTAATCTTTATATCATTTAAAGTCATGTTTTCTTGTTTTAACATTTCATATAAAAGAATATAATGAGTAGAAAGTTTATTAGGAACTGCTATAGTTTTCCCTTCTAGCTCCTTCACACTATCAATCTTTTCATTAACTATTACAGCGTTTCCTTCCCTATGAGAAAGTGCTGCTGCTTTAATATTAACTCCCTGAGACTTTGCCTTCATAGCTAATTCAACTAAAACTGATGCCCCGTCAATTTTACCTGAATTTAAAGCTTCCATAAGCTCAGGCCATGAACCAAATTTAATTAGTTCTATGTCCCCTTCCTCTACCTGCTTTTCTATGTATAGAGGTAAGGCATGAGTTATTGCAAGGTATCCTATTTTTACACTTCCCTTTTTTTCATCTTCCTTTCCACAGGAAACTAAAGAAAAGGTAAATATAGATAATAGGATAAAAATTATTGCTTTCCTTAATTTCATCAAATATTGCCCCCTTTAATAAATACTTAGCATATAAGTAAGATATGAATTTATTATAACAGGGCGCTTGTAAAAGTCAACCACTTTTTACATAATATTATGTATATTCTTTTATTTTACTGGCAATAATTATGATGCATAATCAATTTTCATTACTAAAAATGAACTCCTATTATATAGAAAAAGAGCTGTATGTTGCATGATCTTTTAATCATCCAGTATACAACTCCTTTTTTGTTTAATACATAAGATTTTTTATTCAAGTTCTATGTATATCTATTTAATCCCTTCATAAAAGAGTTGTTCTGTTTGATGTGCAAATACTTTTTGCACTAAAATATAAATACCTTTGAATACTTAATACTATATCTAAAGATATTTTTAACATTCAATATAATATACTTCATACTTGAATTATAGAAACTATCTTATCTCCATATTGAATTATTTGATTATTGGAAACAAATATTTCACATACAATTCCATTACATGGTGAAAAAAAATCAACACCAATTCCTAAATATACCATTCTAAATAATAATTGTCCTCTTTTTACTTCTCCTCCTATATCAATAAATTTTTCACCTAATGTATCTTTAGTAATAACTATTGCAACATATTCAGATTTCATTATCATCTTAATTTTACCCAAAATATTCCTATTTGAAAGCCTATCTTCCTCAATATATTCCACTTCGTTTTATACTATCAAAGAGTCTATTCTCTATCTTTTAATATTTCACTTAACTTCACACTATACAGATGTTTCTCCAAAATTATCCGGTCTATAAAATATGTTAAAACTGAAATGCCAAGCATTATTAAATAACTCAAAGGTTCAAGTTTTATAAACATATAACTTTGTACGTGTGCTACAATAATAGGATATATTTTTTTAAATATTAACATTGAAATAGGAAGACTTATAAGCATTGATAATATAACTGTATAAAAAGAACTTCCTAAATATATCTTATTTAATTCGTTATTAGTATATCCAAATACCTTTACTAGAGAAATACTAAATGTACTCTTATCTATAAGCATTTTTAATATTAAATACATTACAATAATAAAAACAATTATTGATGCTGCTATTAATCCAGCTCTCATTTCATTCTTACTTTCTATAACACTTTCTACAGAATCAATTACTTCATTACTTGTAGTCTTATGATAAATATAAGTATCATCAATGTTTAAAGTATCCTCCGATAAATATGCATTATAATAATCATCCTTCTCGTCAACTAAGTTATTTAACTGTATTCTATTCATAAATACATATAAACCTGTATAATACTCAACTATTCCTTTTACCTCAACAGAATAACATTCATTATTTGATGAATCTTTAAATGTAAAATTATCACCTACATTAATATTAAACTTTTTACTTACCGCATTTGATATATATATACCACTATCATCATTATCTATACTAAAATCAAAAAATGATGTATTTTGATTAATTCCTTGTAAAATTACATCCATATTATTTTTAGTAACTTCATTATATACCGATATACTTCTCATATTACATTTTTCAACGGTACCATCACTGGTCACATCTACAGGTTTCTTTAATACATAAGTATAATTATAAGTCACATTATCTTTTACATTATTTAAATAATTATTAAAAGTATCTGTAACTCCAAAACCAAATACCATTAAAAATGAAGCCATAGCTATTCCGATAAACAACATAACATTGCCTGATATATCTCGTAAAAATTCTCTCAATCTAAACTTAGTTACAAATGAAAATTTGTTTAGATTTAAAGAAATGATTTTATGGCTTTTCTTTTCTTTTCTTAATAATTGTAAAGGTGTCATTGATAACTTTTTATTAAGAATAATAAAATTAATAATAAGCACTATAACTACAGGCACTGCTATTCCTATAATAAATAAACTTGGAGGATATATATTCTGTAAAATAGGATAACTATAAGAATCTTCATATGTTGCTGATAAAAATCTGCTACTATAAATTCCAACAGCCGTTCCAAGCATAGATGCAACAGTTACTAATAGCATTGGTAAAACCATAAAATGATATACCAATTCTCTTTTTACATAACCTAATGAATACAATGCACCTAATATAGGGCTTTCTTTATCTATAATATGAACTAAAGACATTGCTAGTATAAATCCTACTATTATATTTAATACTACACCAATTGCAACTGCTATTGACTTATCAATACTAATATCCTCATTATATTTAGTAATTTTTGAATTACTATCATTAAGTGTATAATCTAATAGCACATTACTCTCTTCATTTTTTATAATATTTCTTAAATCATCGCTTGAACTACCATTAAGTTTAAAAGTGTAACTATAATTTATATCTTCGCTTTGAACTTTATCAAAAGATTCATCACTCATAAATACTAATCCAAAATTCTTAGAATCACTTACTAAATCACTTGAATTTTGAATAATAGTAACATAATCTGGTGAAGCTCCATATCCACAAATATTGTAATCTTTATCTAGAATATTTAATGAATCACCAATTTCATAATTATTAGCTAATGCAACCTTATTATCTAACATAACATCATTTTCATTAACTATTTCTGTACCATTAATTAATGATATTTTATTAATATCATTACGTTCTTTTAATATACGTAAAGTTAATTTATCATTTAACTTATAATCTAAATAAAAATCTTCATTAATACTAACACCTAAATCATCTATCTTATTTAAGGTATCTTCACTTAACTTTGAATATACTTTAAGTTCTCCATCTTCACGATTATTTGTAATAGCTGCATTATCAATAGTACTCAAGAGAATATCACTTGAATGAGAATATGCACAAACAATAGCTTCACAAATAAATATAAGTAAAAATATTCCTAAATACCTCGCAAAATTTTCTTTAAATTCTCTTTTAATCCTCTTATTTAAAACCATCTTACCACCTAATCTCACTGGCACTTAATATTTTTTTATTTTGGTAATTTTCTGATATCCTTCCATCTCTTATTTTTATTATTTGATGTGCCATATTCTTTATTGCATTATTATGAGTTACAATAAACATTGTCATATTATATTTTTTATTTACTTCTTCTAATAACTGTAAAATCTCTTTAGATGTCTTAGAATCTAATGCGCCTGTAGGTTCATCACAAAGAAGTATTTTAGGATTTTTAATTAAAGCTCTTGCTATGGCAGTTCTCTGCTGTTGTCCTCCTGATAACTGCCTTGGAAACTTATTTCTATGTTCCCATAATCCTAATGTTTTTATTAGATCATTCTTATCAATAGGTTTATTTGTTAAATACTCACATACTTCTATATTTTCTTGAACTGTCAAGTTTGGTACAAGATTGTAGAATTGAAAAATAAAACCTAAACTATCCCTTCTATATAATGATAATTTCTTTGAATCTAATTTTGCTATATCTTTTCCATCAATTAATATCTCCCCTGAATCAACAGTTTCTAATCCACCTATTACATTTAAAAACGTAGATTTACCTGATCCTGATGGTCCAAGTATGACACATATTTTGCCTTTATCTATCGATACATTAACATCATTTAATACTTTAACTTTATTTTCTTTATTGCCATAAGATTTGTTTACTGATTTAACTTCTAGAAACATCACTTACCTCCATTTCATTCTTCATTGAATATATACCCATTATTGCTAATATAATTAAAAACACTATAATATCTGTAATAGGAAATGCTAAAAAACATCCCATCAATCCAAAATACTTAGGTAAAATTAAAAATGCTGGAATATTAATAACTGCTTGTCTTAACAAATTTATAAGCACTGAAATTTGAAATTTATCTATTACTTGATAATAAGTACTCATAATCAACTGAAAACCTACTAGTGGCAGCATACAGCAGACATATTTTAAAGCTTTTGTTCCAATTTCTACATTTTCACTACTATCTAATGCTATTGCCATTAACTTATCCCCAAAAACAAAGACAACAATAAAGCCAAAAGTACATAAAATAGTCGTTGAATGCAAAACTAACTTCCGTTTTTACTAAAACCTTGTATTTGCAAGAGTAAAGTCAGTTTTTTATCTAAAATTTATAGCTAAAATATTTAAAATAAGATATAATTTTTATAAAATAATCATTTTCTAGGGTATTTTAAGCATGCTTAATAAGCCCACGGAATTCCTTTGCAAAATTAAGTTCCGTTTGCTGTATTTTTGCAATATTAAGTTCCGCTGATATTTGCCCTAGAATTTTAATATCTTATTTTTTTAATAGTGCAGGTTTTAAATGCACTTCATCTGCTGGAATATGTTTAAGTCCTAAGTTTTCTAGCAGAGATTTATCTAGTAGCATTTGAGCCAGTTTGAATGGTGTATTTCCATTTAGGCTGGCTCTTGCTGTACTATTTATATGATTCATCATTAGTGTTATATCTTCTTGAGTACGATTATCAAAAGAAATTCCTTTTGGTATTATGTATCGTATGTACTGGTGATTTTTTTCAACGTGTGGCTTCTGATAAGAAGCCATTAGATTACAATAAAATATTTTTGTCCTTTGTACTCCATTTGAATCTAATTCAAAAGTTTCTGGCTTTGTAAATTCTGACCCGTTATCTGTTAATATAACAGGAAATGAACGAGTAAAAGTTTCATGTCCTAATAGTGCATACAGCTTGTCTATGCTCTCTCTTACATTATTTTGACTGCAACTATCCATAATAAAAGCAAGCATTAATGCACAATTTCTAAAATGCAGTGTAAGAAGCACTTTGCCACTTCGTGTGCCGTGAACTGTATCCATTTCAACAACCTGAGCATTGGGGTTTTCTTCAATATATTTTACTTTCCTAGGTAAATCGATATTTCTAGCAGTAAATGCATTCTTATCAAAATAATAATATAGTGTCCTTTCAGAACAATTGATCTCGTTTTTATGATGTGTAAAAATATGAGATATTGATTGTCCTTTAAAGATAAGAGGAGATACTATATCATCTATTTTTTTAAGTCTGTTGATGTCATATTAATGCCTTCTCTAGATGATACAAGTATTTCTTTATACTTTGACTCCGCAACTTTAGCCTTATAATAGCTTTTTGTTACAGTACACGTAGTGACTTTGTCACAACCGTTGCAAACATATGGATAGCGGTTAAGTTTAAGACATTCTTTAACAGAGTAATTTTGATCTAATCCATATTCAATGATAAGTCTGTCTTCAATTCTAAGATGTTTCCCTTTGCATAAATTTATATTTGACATAATTAATCCTCCTAATATGCTCAGGACAAATATCAAATTAATTATATCAAACTCCTTGCAAGACTAAATTCCGTTATGTTAAAAAAGCGGAATTTACTTTTTCAATTAACAGAAATATTTATTTTATAATAGATTAAGTTCAATAAAGTTACATATAGATAAAATAATTGAATTTAAAGAAATGTTATCATATAATGTGTACTATAATGTTAAAATTTTTGGCAAAAAATTAAAAATAGGAGGAAAGTATTATGGAAGATTTTAAATTAAGCAGCCTTCCTTATGAAAGAATAACTATAGAAGCTTTTGAAGCAGAAGGAAAAAAGATTCTAAAAGAGTTTAAAGAAGCTAAAACAGGTGAAGAACAATTTGAAGCTCATAAAAAGTATTATACATTAGTTAAAAAGATGGCTACTGCAAGGGTTTTAGCCCAATTAAGACATGATGGAGATGTAACTGATAAATTCTATACTGAAGAACAGGATTATTATGATGAAATAGAACCTAAGATTACAGCTTTTGCCAATGAATATAAAAAGGAATTATATAATACGAAGTTTAGAGACTATATGGAAGAAAAGATAGGCAAGATAGCATTTAAGGATATTGAATTTGATTTAAAATCCTTTAATGAATCTCTTATTCCATTAAAGCAAGAAGAAAATGCATTAACATCTCAATATCGTAAGCTTATGGCAGAACTAAAAATAGATTTTGAAGGTGAAAAACTAAATCTTTCATTATTAGGCAAGTATATAACTTCAAAAGATAGAGATGTAAGAATAAAAGCTGTTAAAGCAAGAAGTGAAGCTTTAAATAAAATCAAAGATCAATTAGATGATATCTATGATAAATTAGTTAAAAATAGAACAGCTCAAGCAAAGAAACTTGGTTTAAATAGCTATGTTGAATTAGGTTATTTAAATATGGGAAGAACTACTTATGGAATTGAAGAGGTAAGAAACTTCAGGAATCAAGTTAAGAAGTTCTTAGTTCCATTTGCAAGTAAGTTACATGATGAAAGAAGAAAATCTTTAGGACTTTCAAAGTTAGACTCAGTTGATGAAGGAGTTTACTTCCTAAATGGTAATCCAGCTCCTATTGGAACAGCAGATGATATATTTGCAGCAGGTAAGAAAATGTATAGTGAATTGTCACCTGAAACTAAGGAATTCTTTGATTTTATGTTAGATCATGAGTTATTTGACGTTCTTGGAAGAACTAATAAAGCTGGCGGAGGATATATGGATATGCTACAGGATTATAAAGCTCCAATAATCTTTGCTAACTTTAATGGAACAAGTGGAGATGTAGATGTAATAACTCATGAATGTGGTCACGCTTTCCAAGGATTCATTACAAGAAATGATGAAGTAATGGAACATAATAATATAAAGATGGAAACAGCTGAAACTCATTCAATGTCTATGGAATTCTTTGCTGAAAAATGGATGGAATTATTCTTTGGAGATAGAGCAGATGAATATAGAGATATGCATTTTAAAGATGCTGTTATCTTTATTCCATATGGATGTATGGTTGATGAATTCCAAGAAATTATCTATTCAAAACCAGAACTTACAAAGGAAGAAAGATTAGAGGTATGGAGGGACTTGGAAAAACAATATAAACCTCATTTAGCTTATGAAAATGATGAGTTTGAAGGTGAAGGACGTAGATGGCAGCGTCAACTTCATATATATGAATGTCCATTCTATTATATAGATTATTGTTTAGCTCAAACTTGTGCTCTTCAATTTAAAATTATGATGGAAGAAAATTATGAAGAAGCATGGAATAAGTATTTAGCTTTTGCTAGAGAGTCAGCAAAAGACAGTTTTAAAAATATGCTTAATAATGTAGGGCTTAAAAGTCCTTTTGAAGATGGATATATGGAAAGCTTAGTAAAAAAATTAGATAAATAGGAAT
Organism: uncultured Clostridium sp.; assembly: GCA_934746785.1. Taxonomy (GTDB): domain Bacteria; phylum Bacillota; class Clostridia; order Clostridiales; family Clostridiaceae; genus Clostridium. Next base: position 23,340 of record CAKVFO010000027.1, read on the forward strand.
TCTAAATTAATATTGGCTGTATCAAAAAAGATATTTTACATCAAAGATGTTCTGATATTTAGAGAACATCTTTAGGTAAAGGCTTTTGATACAGCCTTATTTTTTTACGTATAGTAATTAAAAATTTTCTTTGAGAGCGAGTACTGATTATAACTGGCTTTTTGATATGTAAGTCGTCTAATACGTTAAAAAGAAAAAATGTATTGTGCGAAAGTAAAAGTTTGACATATAAAATAATAAATGGTATTATTGTCTTAGTGAATTAATACAATAATACAGGAAGGAGGGATAAAGTGTCTTGGAGTTTTAATGAATCTTTGCCTATTTATATTCAATTGGTAAGTAAAATAAAAGTAGATATTCTATCAGGTAAATATAGGGCAGGAGAAAAGCTGGCCTCTGTTAGGGAAATGGCAGCAGAAGCTTCAGTTAATCCTAACACTATGCAGAGAGCTTTATCAGAACTTGAATCTACAGGTTTAATTTATAGCAGAAGAACAGCAGGAAGATTTATTACAGAAGATATAAAAATGATAGATCGGATAAAGTGTGAAATGGCGTATGAGGAAGTACAAAAATTTTTAATGAGTATGAAAACTATAGGTGTAACTAAGGATGAAATAGTTGAAATGATTGAAAATGCTGATAAGGAGATGAAATGATTTTGAGTACACCTATTCTAGAATGTAGAAATTTATATAAAAAGTATGGAAGTAAAGAAGCTTTAAAAGGTATTAATTTAAAGCTTGAAAGAGGAAAAATAATTGGATTATTAGGACCAAATGGAAGTGGAAAGACAACACTTATAAAAATGGCTAATGGACTTATAAGGCCTACAGAAGGAGAAATTATTATAGATGGTAAGAAACCAGGTATTGAAACTAAAAAGATAGTATCATATCTTCCAGAACGAACTTATTTAAATGATTGGATGAAGGTATGCGATATTGTTAATTTTTTTGCTGATTTTTATAGTGATTTTGATGAAAATAAGGCTTATGATATGCTTGGAAAACTTAAAATAAATCCAGAAGACAAACTTAAAACTATGTCTAAAGGAACTAGAGAAAAGGTACAGCTTATTTTAGTAATGAGCAGAAATGCAGAAATTTACTTTTTAGATGAGCCAATAGCAGGTGTGGATCCGGCAGCACGAGATTATATTTTAAAAACTATCTTAAATAATTATAATAAGGATGCAGCAGTGGTAATATCAACACATCTTATTTCTGATATAGAAAAAATTCTAGATGAAGTTGTGTTTATTAGTTATGGTGAAATTAAACTTCAACAGACAGCAGATGAAATAAGAGAAGCTGAAGGAAAGAGTATTGATGAATTATTTAGGGAGGTATTTAAATGTTAGGAAAACTTATAAAATATGAATTTAAGGCAACTAGTAGAAGTCTTATTCCTTTATATGTGGCGTTGCTGGCTATGTCAATAATTAATAAAATATTTTTTTATATAGACGGGGGAACAGGAAGTTTTCAATTTGCATCTAATATTTTTTTAAATTTTTTCAAGGTAATAGTTCTTTTTGTATTTGCACTTTTATTTTTTGCCTCTAAAGTTATCACTCTTATAATTATAATACAGAGATTTTATAAAAATCTTTTGAAAGATGAAGGATATTTAATGAATACACTTCCTATTAAAGCATCTAATAATATTATTTCTAAATTAATTACTGCTGTTGTATGGAATATTGCTAGTATTATAGTAAGTTTAATATCAATACTTATTATATTTTATGATACAGCTATGTTTAAAGATTGTATTACGGCAATGGGAATGTTTATAAATGAATGTTTAGCAAGGTTTGGAGGAACATTTTATGTTATTATTTTTGAAATTATTTTAATGCTAATAGTAATGACTATGGCATCTGTATTGATGATATATATTTCTATGCTGATAGGAAATTTATTCAACAAACATAAGATTCTATGTTCCTTTGCTGCTTTTGTAATACTGCATTTTGTATTAAATATATTTTCTATAATTCCAATTTACTCTTTTGTTGGTGTTTTTGAATTAGGCATGAGTTTAAGTTTTACCTTTAAAATACATGCTGCATTTATTATGATTATAGGTTACTTGGTTATACTTTCTATAATTTTATTCTTTGGATCTAATTATATTTTAAAAAATAGATTAAATCTAGAATGATAGAAATATAAAAATTTGTTGAGAAATAGAAAAAATTATGATATAAGTAAATAAAAGAAATCTATTGGATAAAAAGGGCAAGTTTTAGAATTATCAGAGGGAGATATGATAATTAAAGGCGGGGTAAACTTGTATAATATTAGGGACAAATTTAAATTTATTTATGCATTAATATTTTTTATTTCTATTATAATTATTACATTTGCAATACGGGGACAAGGTGATATAAATTTTAATAATGATAATATTGTAAGTTGTGAATTTAAGTGGAAGATATCAAATGAACCTGAAAATAGAATATCAATTACACATAAAGTTGATGAAGAAATGATAAAAAATAAGTATTTATTTTTTAGATCTAATAATAAAGATGTGGATATATATGTTGATGAAAATAAAGTATATGAATATGGAGATGATGCTGCTTTATTTTTATTAAGGGAATGGACATGGCATATAGTAGAGATTAAACCGGAGTATTTAAATAAAGATATAAAAATAGTTAATAATTCTATGGAATATTTAGATGGAATAGATAAAATAAATTTATCTAATGATAAGATATCAATATTAGCTTATATTATATATAATGAACTACCTAGTGTAATAATTAGTATTATTTTTGTATTTATATCTGTAATACTACTTGTGTTCTCTTTACTAACAAGAAAAATTATTAAAAATAACAAGATAGTATATTTATTTATTTTATCTACATTAGTATCTATAGCTTTTATAATAAATACAAATGTAGTGAGATTACTTTTTAAGAATTATAATGTTTTAAATTTAGTATCTTGTGAAATAATAATGCTTATTCCTATGGGGATAATATTACATTATTTAGATGATAAAGACAATAGACTTCCGCATATTGTTGAAGTTATGCCAGTTTTAAATTTTGTTATATGTAATGGATTATATTTATCAAAAATATTTAAGTTAACGGATGTTATTGTTGTTACTAAATTCATGATGATATTTGAAGCAGTAGTTTTTACAATAAGTTTTTTTAAGAAAAAATTTATAAAAGGAATTTATGATAAGAAGAAAGGCAGCATTGGTTTTATTATTATGTCTATGCTTATAATATTTGATCTTATAAGGAATTCTAAAGTGGAATATAGATATTACTTTTATCTTTCAAAATTAGGAATAGTATTTTATGTTTTAACTTTAGTTTATGACGTATTTAGAGAAACATTAGATTTATTTATTTCAGCTAAAAATGCAGAGGTATATAAGAAACTAGCTTATAATGATATACTAACAGGAATTTCAAATCGTTTGGCTTTTGAAAATAGTATGGAAGAGATAGCTAAAAGTTATTTTATTTGTGAAAAGACTTTATTAATAATGATAGATATAAACAATTTGAAGTATATAAATGATTCACAAGGGCATGAATATGGAGATGAATATATAATTGATAATATAAATTATATAAATAAAAATATTGATTCACTTGGTAAAATTTACAGAACAGGTGGAGATGAATTTGTAATAATAGCTTCTAAAAATAATAAGAATATACTTAAAAAGGTTTTTAGGGATATGGAAAATTATATTTCTAAAAACAATAATAAAATTAATTTTGCTTATGGATTTGCAGTTTTTAATGATGATATTGATGAAACAATATATGATACATTAAAAAGAGCAGATAAAAATATGTATAAAAATAAAGAAAAAATAAAAAGGGGTGTTTTATTTTGAGTAATATTTTTGGTGATGAATTGAAAAAAATAGTTTTAGCAGGGATAGGTGCAGTTGCGGTATCAGCTGAAAAGTCTAAAGAGATTGTAGATGAACTTATTAAAAAAGGTGAAGTAACTGTAGAACAAGGGAAAATTCTAAATGAAGAATTGAAGAGAAAAATTAATGAAAAAACTAAGGAATTTAAAGATGAGAATAAAGAAGATAAAAGTGATAAGGTATCTGAAGTTTTAGATGAATTAAGTAAAATGAGTCCTGAAGAATTAGAAAAGGTTAAAGAAAAGTTACAGGACAATGAAGAAAAAC
>CAKVFO010000028.1 GCA_934746785.1 uncultured Clostridium sp.
AATTTCACTTGCCACAGGCAAATTTCACTTTTCACTCAATTTCAATTGAATTTAACTGTCTGTGCAACAGACCCTTTCTTAATATAGATAATTATTATATTTTTACATTACACTTTTAAATATTTCTTTATAGATAACCAGCTTCCTGCCACTCCCATAACAATAGCAATAATGAAAGTAAAAGGTGCTACCATAAATATCAAGCTTAAAGTATCTGGATATACTAAGCTACCCATTATAAGATTACTTGATGCATTGCTTACAATTAAACTATATACACCACTTACTATTCCAATACTTAATACAGCTCCAATCAATCCTATAATTGAACCTTCTACAATGAAAGGAAATCTTATAAAATTATTTGTTGCTCCTATGTACTTCATTATTCCAATTTCTTTTTTCCTAGTATAAAGAGAAATTTTTATTGTATTCATAATCAATAGTACAGAGGCACATCCTAGTACTGCTATAGCGATTCCCCCTGCAATTTTAACTGTTTTATTTATGTTAGATAAAACACTAGTTATAATATTACTGTCATTCACCTTATATATTTCATCATACTTACTTAACTCTTCTTTTAACTCTTTATTTTTGCTGTTATCTACTAACTTAATTTCAAAACTTGCTGGTACTGGATTTCTTCCATTCTTCACTACCTGATTGATGATTCTTTCCATTTCAGAATCACCTTCTTCTTCAAAACTTTCTTTATATTTTTCTATACCTTCCTCTGCTGAAACATAATTAACATTTTCTACAATAGATAATTCTTCTACTTCCTTCTTAATCTTTTCAATTTCATTTTCCTTAGTATCATTTTCAATAAAAGCTACCACTTCAACCTTATCTTGAAGATTATCTATATTAGCTTTACTTACGTTTATTATTACAAAAAATGAACTAAAGATAGTTAAAGAAATTAATATAGTAACAAAAGTCACAAATGATACAAGTCTATTTCTAAATATATTAATTACTCCATCAGCACAAAGCTGTCTTACCGTTCTAAGTTTCAAAAATATACCCTCCTTCGTTCTTACACACTATACACTTATCTTAAATATCCCATTGGATCAACAGTTGAACCATTTACCCTTACTTCAAAGTGAAGATGATTACCTGTAGAATATCCTGTTGTTCCAACTCTTGCTATCTGCTGGCCTCTTTGAACCTTTTGTCCTGCTCTTACATTTAAACTTGTATTATGAGCATATAAAGTTGTTAATCCACCGCCATGATCGATAACCACATAATTTCCATAAGACTGACTATACTCTGCCACTATAACAGTTCCTGATTCTGCTGCTATAACTGCATCTCCAGCCTGCCCTGGTATATCAATCCCTGCATGAAGCTTCTTATTTCCAGTTATTGGATGTATTCTATATCCATAACTTGAGGATATACTATGAGTACTTGGAACAGGCCATGCAAATTTTCCACCTTGATATGATGAATTACTGCCTCCACTGCTACTGCTAGTATTAGTGTTGCTTGAAGCAAGAGCATTTATCTTGTTAGTTATATTAGAACTTTCCTTTTCTAAAGCTTCAATCTGCTCATTATTTAACTCAATTTTTTCTTTTAAACTATTCTGGATACCAATAAGCTCGTCCACTTTCTTCTGCTGTTCAGCTGCTAACTTATCAACCTTACTCTTTTCTTCAACTAAAATATTTTTCTTTTCCTGCATTTCAGTTTTATCTTCTTCAAGTTTTGTCTTCTTTTCTTCTAACTCTTCTTGAAGCTTGGTTGTCTCATTAATAATCTCATCATTCTGCTTAGATATACTTGTAAGTATTTCTAATCTTCTTATGAAGTTAGATATGCTTGTAGCCTCTAATAAAAGCTGTAGATATCCTCCAGACTGCTGTTCATATGAAATTTTTATAACATCACTTAAGATATCATAATTTTCTTCAATCTTTGATTCTGTTTCACTAATTTCTTCTTCAGTATCTTTAATTTCTTTTACCTTACTGTCTATATCATCTTCAACACTTTTTATGTTACTATTCAGATCTGCAATTTCAATATTTAACTTAGCTAACTCAAGCTCCTTTTCTTTTCTCTGATCTTTTGTATTACTAAGTTCCTTCTCAATTCCTTGAATATTCTGCTTCTTTTCTTCTATGCTATTTTGAATTTCCTGTTTCTGTCCCTTCAATTCTGATTCAGAAGTTGCACTAACTGCAATGGCAGAAAACATAGATGTTAATAATACTATATTGCTAACTTTAATAATTAAACTTTTCTTACCCATTAATTTCCTCACTATTTTCTTTTTTTCTACAAACATATATTTATAAGTGTTTTAATTATAAAAAATACTTACATAGCCTGTCAATAACCGCTTAATCCATTCCCTTGCATAAAAAAATTAGTCAGTAAAAACTGACTAATTTTCAAACTAATTATATTACTAATCTAATTAATATAAACAAATGATTGTGGAGTAAAGCTTATTCCATAATCACTTAATTCTTTTGGACTCTCAAACTTTATACATTCTCCTAAGCAAAAAGCATAAGCTTTGTTTCTATTCAAAAAATACTTATCATAACTTTCTTTTTCTATCCCAGCACTATGATAACATTTATTCCAAACTTCTTCTGGTGTACCTTCTATAATATCAATGACTTTTACTTTAGCCACAACCTTTTTAACAGGAGCAGTTTCATATATATACATATAATTAATCTTCTCTTTACATTTTATTTTTCTAAATTCATACTTTTTAGTTCCTTCTAAAATATGCTTTACATATTCAGATTTTATAGGTAAAACTATATTCTTCATAAATATAACTCCGCACTTCTTTATTTTATTAAATTAAATTCATTATAACTATTACGAACATATTTATATAAATAATATTCTATAATATTTTGTACATCTTCAAATCTATTTTCTGTTATCACTTTATAAATAAAATTTTGTAAGTTAATACTTTCAAAATTATTTATTATTATCTTCTTCTCTGGTAATACTCCATTATAAGATATTTCAGTAAAACATCTATAATATCTTTTTAATGACTGTTCTGCCCTAAAATCAAAATATTTAAATATTTTTTCAAATTGATGTTCTTTAGATTTATGAACTGTTATTAAAGGTTTATCTGTATTTAGCCACTCTAAACTTTTCTTCATTAATTCAGTTCCAATTCCTTCACCTTGAAAATCTTTATTAACTCGGAATGTACAAATTTTTTTTTCTTCGACTGTAGATTTTAAGATTGATACTGCTATAATTGTTTTATTTATCTTACAAAATAGGATTTCTCGTCCCTCTTTTAAAAATTGTTTTTTATCAAATAAATTCCAATACCATTTCTTAAAACCTGGATATTCAAAATTGAGCATTCGAAGACTTTGATATATTTGTTCGTTAACAAAAGGTACTTCTATAGGATTTAATTCTGATAATTTTTGAATATTATAATTTGCTATCATACTTTTCATTAACATCATCCCCTTCATAATAATATTTTCACTCATACTAATTATACCACTATTGTCAAATTCAACTAAAACCCTTAATTCTTAAAATACTCAGTCTACAAACCTATGGCATTCCATATTAAATTAGCGATCAAGCTAGCTAAAACTCCTAAAACAGTAACATAAAATATATATTTCAATATTATCTTATTGTTAGTCTTAGAGTAACTTATCTTTACCAACTGGTTAAATTCTTTAATACCTTGAATGTTATTAAACTCTTTTTCATCACTTTTGTCATCTTTATCGTCACAATTATCCCTTTGGCTTTGTTCACAAACGGTTCTCTCATAGTTGTCTTTAGAGTGATATACAAGAATTGATAACTTCTCTTCAGGGTCTAAATCTAAATAATCATTCCACATTTGGTTTTCTAACTTTCTACAAGTCATTTGATTAGACATATATTCTATATGACTCTCTGCAGGTTCCATCAATAAAAAATGAATACATTTAAACTCAACTAATTTCTCTTTATTACTACTAGCAATTGCCCTTATTCTTGGAGAAATGTTCCTAATGTTATTTATCTTTAAGTCAATTACCTGAGTGCTACTAAAATCACTTTGTAAAAAATTATCCAAAGGATCTAAATTATCAAATAATATATTCTCCATTTTTTTAGATTTTATTCTAAACCTGATATATAAATTCTCTATATCAATTAAATCACAACTACATCCATCTTCACTTTGATTACCTTTCAACCCCTCTATATATTCCCTAAAGTCTTTAAATCTAAAAATAATTTTTGAAAACTCATCTATTGGTTCTATAACTTGAACATTCTCTACAGCTTGTTTTAAAGGAAATATAAGATACTTACATTTCTTTTCATGATCCTTTATTACAACATAATTCTCCTTAGTCTCTACATCTGCATCATTATTCAAAATCAAATCAATATTCTCTTTTGTTTTAATCTTCTCTGACAAATCAAAAATATTACTTTGATCTAGATAAAAAGGACATAAAAATATAAGTTCATTAATTTCCTTATAATTCAATATTTTTATTCCTATATCAAGATATGTTTCTTCTTTTAACTTCGACCATAAATTTATATGCATTTCAAAAGTCGTTTTCTGAAGCGTCTTTTCTTCATTATCAACTTTATACCATAACCCAAAACTATCCATATAATGTACCCCTTATTTTTATAAGACTATATATAATATAAGTATAACTACTTTTAACTAGTCACACTTATATTATATTACATTTAAGTAATTTTTTTAAGTATCTTCCTCTTTTTTCAACAAACTTATCATCTAATTCTTATTTACATTAAAAATGAGATATCAGATTAAACAATTTGATATCTCATTTTAATACCCCTAAAGTAATTCATATTAATATTTTTTGAATTTTTAATTTTATTTGTATAAATACAATTAATATCTTTTTAACAATTAGCCATAAAATCAAAGAAACTAACCTGATCACTTTCTTGAAGTCCCTTTAAACATCCAAACTTTCTTAAAAGATCAGCCGCAGCATTTCCTATCTTAGCCCTTTTCTTTAAATTATCAACAGAACTTATAGGAGTTTCTTCATGAACTGCTGCATAAATAGATTCAGCAGCCACATTTCCCATTCCTGAGATACTATTTAAAGGTGGTCTTATTCCATCCTCTTCAACTTTAAACTTAGTTGCATCTGATTTATATAAATCTATTGGAAGGAACTTAAATCCTCTTTCATACATTTCAAGTACAAGCTCCATGTCGTCATACATATCCTTATCCTTAGGAGCCGCATCATTACCCATATTGGTAATTTCCTTCATCTTTTCTTTAACTTTTTCTTTTCCATAAATCATAAACTCTGCATCAAAGGCTTTAGCTCTTATAGAAAAATAAGCTGCATAATAAGCTTTTGGAATATGCACCTTAAACCAAGCTATTCTAAAGGCCATCATTACATAGGCTGCTGCATGGGCTTTAGGGAACATGTATTTAATCTTTTTACAGGATTCAATATACCATTCAGGAACTTCATGTTCTCTCATTAAAGCTTCATACTCTGCCCATTTTTCTGGGTCCTTTAATGCTTTTCCCTTACGAACAGTTTCCATTATTTTAAAGGCTGTATTTTTAGGAAGTCCCTTTTTAATTAAATAAACCATAATATCATCTCTACAGCAAACAGCATCACTAATGCTGGTAACTATTCCCTGATCTATTAAATCTTTAGCATTACCAAGCCAAACATCAGTACCATGTGACAGACCTGATATACATAAAAGATCTGCAAATTGCTTTGGCATTGTATCAACTAACATTCCTCTCGCAAACTTAGTACCAAATTCAGGTATCCCATAAGTTCCAACCTTCGAATTAATCTGTTCTGGTGTCACCCCTAAAGCATCTGTAGATGAAAATATAGACATAGTTTCCTTATCATCTAAGGGTATCTTATGAGGATCTACACCTGTTATATCCTGTAACATTCTTATTACCGTAGGATCATCATGACCCAGTATATCTAGTTTTAATAGGTTTTGATCAATGGAGTGATAATCAAAATGAGTTGTAATAATATCTGATTCAGGATCATCAGCTGGATGCTGCACTGGACAGAACTCAAAGATTTCTCTTCCCTTAGGAACAACTATAATTCCACCGGGATGCTGTCCTGTAGTCCTTTTAATTCCTGTACATCCCTTAGCTATTCTTGTTATTTCCGCCTTATTAATAGACTGATTATGCTCTTCATAATATTTTTTAACATATCCAAAAGCAGTTTTTTCAGCTATAGTACCTATAGTTCCTGCCTTAAAAGTTGTTCCTTTACCAAAGATAACTTCAGTATACCTATGGGCTTTTGCCTGATATTCCCCTGAGAAATTTAAATCGATATCCGGTTCCTTATCTCCATTAAATCCAAGGAAAGTTTCAAAAGGTATATCCATTCCATCCTTATCAAGGTTTTCTCCACAATTAGGACAGACTTTATCAGGTAAATCAAATCCATTACTTACTCCATAATCATTAAAATCTGAATACTTACACTTAGGACATCTATAATGAGGCTGCAATGCATTAACCTCTGTAATACCTGTCATATAAGCAACAAGTGAAGATCCAACAGATCCTCTAGAACCTACTAAGTATCCATCCTCATTAGACTTCCACACAAGTTTTTGAGCAATGATATACATAACGGAGAATCCATTTTTAATAATAGATTCAAGTTCCATGTCTAGTCTTTCCTGAACTATTGTAGGTAAAGGGTCTCCATAAAGTTCATGAGCCTTATCATAGGCTATATCCTTTATTGTCTGCTCACATCCATCTATATGTGGAGGACATTTTTCAGCTGATATAGGACTTATCTGCTCACACATATCAGCCACCTTATTAGTATTAGTTACTACTACTTCATAAGCCTTTTCTTCACCTAAATAATCAAACTCCTTAAGCATTTCTTCAGTAGTTCTTAAATATAAAGGCGCTTGTTCATCAGCATCTTTAAATCCCTGGCCTGCTTCAAGTATACGTCTATATATTTCATCTTCAGGGTCCATAAAGTGAACGTCCCCTGTAGCAACTACTAACTTATTCTGCTTTTCTGCAATGCTTATTATCTTTCTATTTATATCTTTTAAGTATTCCTTATCTGGTACCTGTTCATTTCTAATTAGGAAATCATCATTTCCTAAAGGCTGAATTTCAAGATAATCATAATCTGAAGCTATTCTTTCTACTTCTTCATCAGGTTTTCCTTCAAGGATTGCTTTATAAAGCTCACCTTCACAGCAGGCACTTCCTAAAATAAGACCTTCAGAATATTTCTTATACATACTCTTTAATATACGTGGTTTTTTATAGAAATAATCTAAATGAGAATAAGATACAAGCTTATAAAGATTTTTTAAACCTGTGTAATTCTTAGCCAAGATGATAGCATGATAAGTCTTAAGCTTTTTATATTGAACTTTCTTAGACTCTTCATTACATGCATATTCCTCTATATCTTCTAAATTCTTAGCTCCTCTTTCCTTAAGTTCATCCATCATTACATTAAATACTTTAACAGTAGTATCAACATCATCAAGTGCTCTATGAGCTACTTCAACCTTTATTCCTAAATTCTTAGCTATTCTTCCAAGCTTATAAGTTTTGAAGTCATGGAAAATATCCTGTGCTAAAGTTAAAGTATCTATATAGGTAAAATCAAACTCATATCCCAATTCTTTAGCATTATGTTTTAAGAACCCAATATCAAACTCTGCATTATGAGCTACTAAGACACTTCCCTTCATGAATTCCAGCATCTTAGGAAATACCTTATCTATTGTTTCTGCATCTCTTACCATATCATCAGTAATATTAGTTACCTCTACTACTCTTGATGGAATTGGCTTTTCAGGATTTACAAAGGTTGAAAAACTATCTATTACTTTTCCATACTTTACCTTCATAATTCCTATTTCAGTTATCTTTTCAAGCTTAGGTGAAAAACCTGTAGTTTCAAGGTCAAATACACAATAAGTAGTATCTATATTCTGTCCCTTAATATTTCTTGCTGATGGTTTTTTATCAGGTGCTAAGTAAGCTTCAACTCCATAGATAATTTTCATATCAGGATTATCTCTTCCTAAAAGTTTATGAGCTTCTGGAAATGCCTGAACAACACCATGATCTGTAAGAGCTATAGATTTCATTCCCCAGCTCATAGCTCTCTTTATTAAGTCAGTGGCACTAGTCATTGCATCCATTTGACTCATCTTTGTATGCATATGAAGTTCAACTCTCTTAACTTCTGCATTATCTTTTCTTACTGCTCTCTTTAATCCCTTAGTTTCAACTATAGTGTTAGCTATAACTTCTATTTCCCCGGAAAACTTGCTATATCCTGAGTTTCCCTCTAGTCTTACACCCTTAGCTTTTTTTAACCTTCCTAGAACTTCTTCTGACTGTTCTGGCTTTAAGAAGGACTTACAGCTTATTGAGCTAGAGCCATCATATAAGTCAAAGGAAACTAATATCTTACCACTTCTTAATTCCTTAGTTTCCATATTAGATATTTCTCCATCAATGCAGACTCTGCCTTCATAAGGACTAATATCAGTTATCTTTATAAGGGATTCTTTTAAATACGCACTTCTTCCTAAGATTAAAAACTCACTATCAATCTTAGTTCCCTTAGATTCATAACTTTTATAATCTCTATTCTGTTTAGTCTTATATGTTTCTTCTGAAGTACTAGGAAATTTCTTCTGCTTATGTACAGATAATTTAATTTCTTGTTGAGCTTTAAGCATTGTTTTAATGCTTCTTTCTTTATTAATTCTTAATAATTCCTCATCACTTACACTATCGTTAAAAACAATTTTATAATATCTTCCGTATAATCTTTTTATCTCTTCCTTAATTACCCTATCATACTTTAAATCTTTAAGCATACGAGAAACACCCATATTAAAATTTAAAGTTATAGTATTTTCTTTTATTTCATATTCACAATTGTTTACTGCAGCTCTTAAAAAAGGATGCTTATAAGAAATTGAAAGCATTATGTTAATAAGCTCTTTATCTAAAGGCTTCATTTTAACACCTTCGTTATATTTTATAGAAATCTTAGAATCATTTAAAAGAAATCTAAACTTTATAAAATTCTTTAAGCCTTCAATTTCATTTATCTCTATATACTTATCTGAGCTTATCTCCATCTCTAAAATTCTGCTTCTCTTTTTTAATACAACACTTTCAACTAAAGCAGCCTTAATATCACTACCTGCATTATAGTCACTAAAAACTTCCCCTACTTTTTTCATTGTATTAAGCCTTCCTTACAAAAGATTTTTTTAGCACTTTTTATTATATAATAAACCTTACTCTAATTCTATAATATGTAACATATTCAAGAGCTTGCATATAAGAAAGCCAGTAATAATCAGCACTCCCTCTCAAAAAAAGTTTTTAATTTCCTATACATCAAAAGAAAGAACCATACTTAAGTAATAATTTCACTTAAATATGATTCCCTTAAAGTTTCTTAATTATATAAATATTATCTTATACCAGCATTAGCTATATCGTCAGTTACATTTTTAAATTTGCTGAAATTCTTCTTAAAGCTTTCTGCAAGTTCTAATGCTTTCTTATCATAAGCTTCTTTATCTGACCATAATCCTCTAGCATCTAATACTTCAGCTGGAACATCTGGACATTCCTTAGGAACTGAAAGGTTAAATACTGGATGATCTACGAATTCAACGTCCTTAAATCCATCATTGATTACTGCATTAACCATTGATCTAGTGTATTTAAGCTTGATTCTGTCTCCTACACCGTATCCACCAGCAACCCATCCAGTATTTATTAAATAAACTTCTGTATTGCCTTCATTAATTTTTTCACCTAAAAGTTTAGCATATTCTGCTGGATTTAATAACATAAATGGTTCACCGAAACATGCTGAGAATGTAGCTTGAGGTTCTACAATTCCTCTTTCTGTTCCTGCAACTTTACTTGTGTATCCTGACATAAAGTGATACATTGCAGCTTCCTTAGAAAGCTTACTTACTGGAGGCATAACTCCTGTAGCATCAGCAGTTAAGAATATAATCTTTTCCGGTACATTACCTGCTCCGCTTTCTTGAATATTATCTATAAAGTTTATTGGATATGAAGCTCTTGTATTTTCAGTAAATTTCTTGTCTTCATAGTCTGGTACTCTCTTTTCATCAAGTACAACATTTTCAAGAACTGTTCCAAATTTAATTGCTTGATATATTTCTTTTTCTTTATCCTTATCAAGACCGATTACTTTAGCATAACATCCACCTTCAAAGTTGAATACTCCTTTATCGCACCAACCATGTTCATCATCACCAATAAGTTTTCTGTTAGGATCTGTAGATAAAGTAGTTTTACCAGTACCTGATAAACCAAAGAATACTACAGTCTTTCCATCTTCACCTATATTAGCTGAACAGTGCATTGGAAGTACACCTTCTTGAGGTAGTAAGAAGTTCATTGAAGAGAACATTGCTTTTTTAATTTCTCCTGAATATCCTGTACCACCTATAAGAACTATCTTCTTAGTAAAGTTAAGAAGTACGAATGCTTCTGAGTTTATTCCATATTTTTCCGAATCAGAGACTTTAAATCCTGGTGCTGAAATTATATTAAATTCAGGAACATGATTTAAAAGTTCTTCTTCTGTAGGTCTTACAAACATATTGTTAACAAATAATGCTTGATATGCCTTTTCACATACAACTCTTAATTTAACTGAATAATCTTTTAGTGCACATATAGAACCATCAAATACAAATAAATCTTTATTTTCTAAGTATTTAGTAACTTCATTATATAATGCATCAAACTTTTCTCCATCTATAGGCAAGTTAACTGAGCCCCAATTAATCTTATCCTTAGTAACATTATCTTTTACTATAAATCTGTCTTTAGGAGATCTTCCTGTATACTTTCCTGTTACTACATCTAAAGCTCCCTTATCTGTTAATGTACCTTCGCCCCTCTTAACAGCACATTCGATAAGTTCTGCTGCAGATAAGTTTCTGCTTACACTGTTATAATTTTTAATGTTTAAGTAATCTAAATTTAAGTCCATTAAAAAATAGCCCCCCTCTTTTACTTAGCTCTTTAAGCCAGTATCAAAAAAATAAATATATTTATATTCTAAAAAAAGCTTCAAATTTTATAATTTTTTCATTATAAAAAATGAAGTTTTCTAAAATAATTTTTATATACTAATTTAAGTTTTCAATATGTACTTCCATAAAAATATATTCTAATAAAAGTTCATTTATTCCTCTTCTTACGTTTATATGATAATTTGCAACTTCAATCAAAATTTTACTTTACTTTCCTTTTTTATTCAAACGTAATTTTTTATTATTTATTTTGATTATCACCATTTTCCTCTTTTTTTCACTCACTGAAGAGCTTTTTCTGCACTTCTTGCACTTCTTGCACTTTTTTCAACTCATTCAAGCATTCTTCACCATCTTTAGTATTTATATATGCCTCTCTATTTACTTACTGCAATTGCTTCTATTTCTATTCCTACACCCTTAGGAAGTTTTGAAACCTCTACACAGCTTCTTGCAGGATAATTTTCTGTAAAGATGCTCCAGATTGCTTTAATATACTTTCTATATTCTTCATAGACTGCTTAGTCTGTTCTCTTATATCTTTTGCTATTTCTCCTGTTTCAGGATTTACTGGAATCTGACCTGACACAAAAATAAGATTTTCTAAAGATATTCCTTGAGAATATGGTCCTATTGCAGCTGGTGCATTATTTGTTGAAATAATTTGTTTATTCATTAATATTCCTCCTTAATTATTGATATATTTTCCTATAAGTTTTACAATTTTAATTATAAATACTTTTATATTTGAAAGGAAGTAAATATATATGTCAAGTTATAGTGTTTTCTTGCCAAGCTATAGTGTTGGTGAAGATTGTTATAAAGAAATACCTTATGTTACAAGAAAATATGGAAAAAAAGCTGTTGTTATAGGTGGAAAAACTGCTATGGAAAAAGCAAAACCTGAATTACTTAAGGCTCTTAATAATTCAGAAGTTCAAATATTAGACTTTGTATGGTTTGGTGGAGATTCAAGCTATGAAAATGTTGAAATGTTAAAGAATAATACTTCTGTTAAAGAAGCTGATATGCTTTTTGCTATAGGAGGGGGACGTGCCTGTGATACAGTTAAAACTCTTGCTGATATGGAAGATAAACCTTTCTTTACTTTCCCAACCTTAGCTTCTAACTGTGCTTCATGTACAGCCATAACAGTTATTTATAATAGTGATGGAAGTTTTAAAGAATATTATTATATGAAAGAGCCTTCTTATCATACATTTATTAATACAAAAATAATTGCAGATTCTCCCGAAAAACTATTTTGGGCTGGAATCGGTGATGCTCTTTCAAAAGAATGTGAAGTACTATTTGCAAGCAGAGATAAATTTATGTATCATACTCCTCTTATGGGTACATGTATTGCAAAAATATGTACTGATCCATTAGTTCAATATGGTAAAAAAGCTTTAGAAGATTGTAAAAATAATACTCCATCTTTTGAACTTGAACAAGTGGCTCTAGATATAATAATCTCTACTGGAATTGTCTCAAATTTTGCCACTCATGAAGGTCAAAAAAATCCTAAAGACAATTATTACTACAATAGTTCTCTAGCTCATTGTGTATACTATGGTTCATCTTTAATACCAGAATGCGAAAAACACTTACATGGTGAAATAGTTTCATTTGGTGTACTATGCTTATTAACATATGATAATCAAATTCAAGAACGTGATAGAATATTAAAATTCAATAAGAGTGTAGGTCTTCCTACAACTTTAAATGAGATAGGTATGACTGAAAAAGATTTAAATACAGTAGCTGAAAAAGCATCTACCGTTGTTGAATGGAGTTATGTTCCTGGCAATCCAACTAAAGAAAAGTTTATAAAAGCAATTTTAGACACAGATGCAGCTGGAAAGTCATTATAAATAAGAAAAATCCTTATACACAAAAAAACAGTTGGTTTTCAAGTATTAAAAAATAACTTCATCTTTTTTACTTAACCAACTGTTTATTAATATTCACTTTTATAAAAATTTTAATACACCTCTTTATCTCATTTACATATTTAAACCACCTCAATCTTTTTCAAATAATATTATTATAAATTTGCAACTTTCTTTTCCTCCCTTCAACTTTACTTTTAAGAATTAATTTATATGTTCATTGGTATCTCCTCTTTTCCTTTTAATCCAGCCTTTAATTTACTATCCCATTGGTATCTCCTCCTTGTCTTTCCTCTGTTGATGCTTTTATTATAGTGCCTTATTTTTTTAATTTACAGCCTATTTTGAAAAATTTTTTTGTGGTATAATGGAATAGTTGGGATTAATTTAAAAAGTAGCTTGTACCACGCTTTTCTACGTTGCAAACACTTTGTTAAATCCTATCTTAAGATTTTGGAAATTAAAATTATAGAAGTAATATTTTTATGCTACAAAATCATAACCGATTGCTTAAAAATATTACTTCTACCTGATTAAACTTTGTTTTTCTGTTCTTCTTATAAATTAAAACTTCTTTATTCCACTAAATAAACTTTCACCTTTAACTATATCTTGATCTCTAAACAAGCTTAAAACTGCTACTTTATAATCTCTTAGATTTTGAGACTTCTTAATCTGTTTAGCATACTTTTTATTATCTGAAAAAATATGTATCATATATGCCCAAAACTCTTTCATCTTAAACAGTACATTTCTATCTCCATCAAAAATTTTAACATAGCCTTCAACTACATCATCATGAAAATCTTTTAATACAGATTTTTCTATAACTGTTCCATTTCTTATTTCATTCATCAAACCTGGATTGGCTATAATTCCTCTTCCTAACATAACTGCATTAATCTCTGGAAACTCATAAGATATTTTATTAAAGTCATCTAAAGTAAAAATATCACCATTATAACATAGGGGATTCTTACTAACCTCTACTGCATACTTAAATATCTCTAAGTTAGGCTTATTTCCATAAAAATCTTCTCTTGTTCTTGGATGAATTATAAGTTCTTCAATTGGATACTTATTATAAATATTTATAAGTTCATAAAATTCCTCTGGGCTATCTTTCCCTATTCTCGTCTTTATAGAAATCTTCATGTCCATCTTAAATATTTCATCTAAAAATCTGTCCAACTCTTCTCTCTTACTTAAAAATCCAGAGCCTCTAAATTTAGTTACAACAGTACTTGAAGGACATCCCAAGTTTAAGTTTACCTCACTATAACCAAACTCTTTAAGTTTTTCTGCAGTATAAATAAAACCTTCTGAATCATTAGTTAATATCTGAGGAACTACATTTTTTGAAATATTGTTCTCAGGCAGGATATCTGTCAATTCTCTTGTTTTAAACTTTCTGCTAGAGTTAGGAATTATAAAAGGTGTATAATATCTATCTATGTTATGAAAATGTCTCTCATAAGCATTTCTATATATATATCCTGTTATACCTTCCATAGGTGCTAAATAAAATTTCATTTATGTGCTGCTCCTTATAATAAATTTCTAAAGGATATTATATCAGCTCCTAATTATTTTTCATAGCTAGCAAATAATACTAGATCATTACTACCTTCACTAACAACATTATTAATTGATATATACTTATATTCAGACGAAGTCATATTGTTACAAATATAATCTAAAATATACTGTATAGCTTTATTACATCTATCTGTATCTGAAAACGAAAACTCTTTAAGATGAATTACCACATATCTCTTTTCCTTCATCATCTTCTTAGCAACTGCAGTCAATTCATCATTATTACTTAAATTCTTAAATGTGAAATCAACATAATTATTATCATACTTTTTATTTAATGCTTTTGGGAATTCAATTACTGTATCCTCATCCGCTTTGTAACCATTACTCTTAAAAACCTCTTCTGACTTTAAAAAACTTAAGTTTAAGTTTTTTCCCCATTCAGGTATATCTTCTTTTATTGCACTATCACTAGTTGGATCACAATAATAGAAATCTCCATTTAAATTAACTAAGTTCCAGGCATGACCTTCACTTGTCTTTCCACAAACAGTAATACTTTGAATTCCTATTAAATTACACATCATAGTCATTGTATCTGCAAACCCTGAACATTGAGTTTTTCCTTTTATTAAAGCATCATATATAAAAGCTGGCGATTCATTTAAATATTCTTTTACATTATCTACATACTTAACATTAGTAGTTATATAATTATAAATCCAAGATAGTTTATCATAAGACGATGCATCTGCAGGAATTGATTGAATAAGCATTTTTGCTTTATTGTATGCCTCTATTTTTAATTTAAAATCTTTTTTATCTAACTGAGTACTCTCAAACTTATAACATCCATTATAGTATGTATAAGTATATTCTTGATTCCAATCTATAAAAGGATTTTCTGCACTTAAACATTGTACTACCTTTTCATACGCTTTTCCCAAATCCTTATTTGATGAATAGTACTCTATACTTGTATATCCATGCTCATATGCATACAAAAAAATATCATATAATTCTAATTCTTCACCTGATAAAGTATCTTTATAATAAGTTGTACTTGCATCTTTATACGGACTTTCATATGATAATACTTCATTTTTATTAAAATCTTCACCATCAAAAGCTATACAGTCTGATTTTGTTTCGTCAAATATCTCACCTATAATTGATTTACTATCACATGCTGTTAAATTAAAGTTCATTACAATAAGTAATACTACCAAAATTAATCTAATAAAACGTTTCATGTATTCCCCCCCATTTTCTACATAATACGTTATATATTATAATTTACTTTATCAATTTAGTATAGAAGAAATATGGAAAATTTTACAGTAATCCAGAAAATAATTTTGAAAATCCTTCTTTAAATTTTACGCTATTACTTCTTTTTTCATAAAGGCCCAATGTTAATTCCTCTGACTTTGCCATATCTTTTTCAAAAGCTGCTCGCTGCTCTTTTGCTATCTCTTGTGAATAAATAAATGCATTAACTTCAAAATTCAATTCAAAACTTCTCATATCCATATTAGCTGTTCCTACTGATGTAGTATTATCATCTATAACAACTGTTTTAGCATGAAGAAATGCATCTTTATCATAATGGTATATTTTTATTCCATACTTTAAAAGTTCGCCTGCATAGTAAAGATTAACCCAATATACAAATGGATGATCTCCTTTTCCTGGAATCATTATTCTAACATCAGCTCCTCCTAAAGCTGCTAATTTTAAGCTATCGCTTACACTATTATCAACTATCAAATAAGGTGTTTGAATATATACATATCTTTTTGCCTTTTGAATCATTTTCACATACGATAACTTAATTTCATGCAAGTTATTATTATTAGGGCCGCTACCTACAATTTGAATTGCCTTGTTCCCCTCTTCTTTAACTTCTTTTATATTGTTAATAACTTCTTTTTCCAAATCAATACTTTCTTTTGCCGTATATCTCCAATCAGCTAGAAACCTCAAATTTAAATCTACAGATGATGGACCATTTATTCTAACATGAGAATCTCTCCAATATCCAAACCTAGGGTTTTTTCCAATATATTCATCTCCCACATTAAATCCACCAACATAACTTAAACAGTCATCTATTACTACAATTTTTCTATGATTTCTATGATTCATATTTATATTAAAGGGCTTTATTTTAGACGGAAAAAATTCTGCCACTTTTCCTCCAGCTAAAATAAAATCTTTAAGTTTATCTCTATTTAACATCCTGCACCCAACAGAATCATATAAAAATCTTACTTTAATACCTTGTCGTGCTTTATCCTCTAATACCTTTAAAATCTCTGTACCAATACCATCTTTTCTAAATATATAGAACTGAATATTAATGCTTTTCTCAGCCTTCTTCAAGTTTTCTATTAAATCATTAAACAACTCTTCTCCATCACTAAATAACTTTACTTCATTTCCTTCTCTATAAGGAGCATATCCCATACCTTCAAGAGAATTAATCATGTCTAAATTTTCTTTATTATAATACTCCTTATTCTTACTTCTCTTTTCTATGTCGTGCCTTATATAATTTTCATAAAGTTTTATATCTGACTCTTTTATTTTATACATCTTTCTTTGATTTATTTTCCTACCAATCAATATAAAAAATATAAGCCCTATAACTGGCGCAACATTAAATATTAATAGCCATGAAATTATGCTATTTGCTGATCTTTTTTCATGAAAAATCATGTATATTATTGTTACAATATTCATAATTTGAATAATATAAAAAATAGTATTTAATAACAAGAAATCACCTCAATTATCATTTTGTCTTTTGATATATATCATTACCAATAAGATTTAATATATCATAGGTTTATTTTCATATAAAGAAAAAATACTTATACTCTAGGTTACTTTACAAATCTCCTCTTGAAATATATGCAACTTATTTTTTTAGTTTTTAACTTTATAAAATCATATTTGCAAATTCCATATTATCAAATCCATTTTCCTGTATATACTCTAATATTTCACTTCTATAATTTCTATCATGTTCAAAGGCTTTAACAAAAACTTGAATAAAATTTATAATTTTATCCTTAGATTCAGATTTATTATGTAAGTACATTCCTACTAAATAGAATCTCATTAATGAATATCTAAATAGCAGCATTATATATCCTTCAAATATGTAATCACTTTCTGAAAATGGAAAAAGATTATTATATATAAAATTCACGAAATAATTTTCAAATATATGGCTATTCGTATTTATAAATTCCTCTGTATAATTTCTAAAAGCATTTATGTAATACGCAGCATTTTCTATAATATCTTCATCTTCTTCAATATCAAACCCCACTAAAGCTTTCTTAGTAATTTCTCTAAATTTATCACTATCTACTTCTTCTATTATATTTAAAGAATCAACTACATTTTTGAAGAAAGAAAGTTGAAATGTATAATTCATATCATCTCTTTCATAATATTCAGCAGTTTCGTCTATATTGTATTTACTTAAAATTACTGGTATTTTATCTGGAGCCTCTTCACTTATCTCCTGAAGAATACTTAAAAGGTCCCCTAATACATATAATCTTTTACTTAAATCTAACTTTCTATATTGAATTATTTTAATAGAAAAATCCCTAATGTCTTTAAAGTACTTAATAGGTGTATGTTTAAATTCCTTTAACCCTGTCTCAAGTACTCCTGACATTGTAAACTTTCCTAAAGATTTATTTTCTTTCTTAAATTTAATTTTTTTAGTATTATCTAAAACAATTTTTGCTGCTTCAGGACAGGATAAATCAAGAACCATTTCATAATGTTCATCAACTTTATTTAACACCCTTGGAAATTGAGTACATACACTTGAAAGATAATCTTCTCCACACTTTCCTTGTACCTTACAATAATTGTCTTCATTTAAAAACGGACATCTTTTTTCTTTATTTAACTTTATTCTTCCATAATCAAGTGCCTCATTAGTACATTCATTATTATTATGAACATTCTTTCGAAACAGTTTCTTCATCTCTTCATCTTTAACTTTAAAATACTTCTTAAACGTTATTTTATCTACGTCAATATCCCATCCAATACAGCAGTTGTCTTCACAACCTCCACCAATACACTTAAAACCTTCAATATACTCTGGATAAATCATTTCCACTCTATCTTTCATTATCATATCACCTTATAATTATTTTTTTCTGAACCTTAATTATATCAGATTATAAGAGTAATTACTCTAAAGAGTATTTTAAGTTTTGAATTCCCTATACATGAAACAAAAGGATATTACAGCTTATTAAATAAACCGCAATATCCTTTTAAAACTAATTTCTAATAACCTCAATTTTATATCCATCTGGATCAGTAACGAAATAATATCTTACTTCTTTTCCTGGAAGAGCTTTTAAATCAGTAACTTCATACCCTAAAGCAATATGTTTTTCTCTCATTTCTTCTAAATTATCTACACCTAGTGCAATATGGCTATAACCATTACCTAAATCATAAGGTTTTTCAACATTATAGTTGTAAGTTAACTCTATTTCATATCCATTTACTTCATTTGATAAATAAACTAAAGTAAACTTATGTTTTGGAAAGTCTTTTCTATTTGTTTCTATTAAACCAAAACCCTCTTTATAAAACTTTAAAGATTCTTCTAATTTTTTAACTCTTATACAAGTATGTAACATTCTTAATGCCACATTTTACGTACAATATTAAAATTCATCCTATTATATACCTTAATAAATATTTTGACTTTTTTTGTTAAAGATTAAATATATTCTTATCATCATAAAAATTAATTCCTTCTACTTTTAATCTTTCCCCTTGAGCTTTAAGTCTTTCTTTATATTCATCAAAACTCCTTAGTTCTTTAGGTGTCCACCCTATTTCTGCATATCCTAACAACCTTGGATAAATCATATATTCCATTTCCTCTACTGTACTAATAGTCTCTGTCCATAAAGGTGCCTCAATTCCTAAAATCAAATCCTTTGGTGCATAATCTGTCAAATCCCAATTATATGCTATATCAATTGGAATATATCCTGCCCAATCTAAACCATAAGGCGTCTCTTTATTATATTTCATATCTAAATAAGCTTTATTAGCAATAGCTATTATCATCTTCATTCTCTTTTCTCTTGCAGCTTCATTTGAATTCTGCCAATTCTCAAGTACTACACTTGAATTTATTTCTGGTGCTGTATCTATAGGGTCCCACCCTATTGGTATTTTGTCATACTTCTCTGCAATTTTAGATACCCTTCCTACAAAATAATCGTAATCTTCTTTCTTAGTACTTAAAGCTTCATCTCCACCTATATGAATATATTTTGAAGGTGATATTTCGGCTACTTCCTTAAATACATTATTAATAAATTCATAGGTCTTTTCATTGTTAGTCATAAAGGAACTAAATCCTATATTAATCCCTGTATATAAAGGTTTCTTTTTTCCATCTGGATTTAAAAAGCCATAAGAAGCAAGAGCTGCATTAGTATGTCCTGGCATATCAAACTCGGGAATAATCTCAATATACCTTTCTTTGGCGTAACTTACCAGCTCCTTAAACTGCTCTTGAGTATAGTATCCCCCCTTACCTCCACCTACTTCAGTACTTCCTCCTATAATAGTCAAATCCGGATATCTCTTTATCTCAAGTCTCCATCCTTGATCATCACTTAAGTGTAAATGAAGTCTATTTATCTTATACTGAGATGCATAATCTATCTGTTTCTTTATAGTTTCTACATCAAAAAAATGTCTTGCTACATCAATCATAAATCCTCTATAGACATTTTCTGGCTTATCCTCAATAACTGCACCTGGAACTATCCATTCAACGTTTTCCACTAATCTCTTTTCTTCTATTTGAAAAGGAAGCATCTGAATTAATGTCTGAACTGCTCTAAAAACCCCTTCTGGCGTATTAGCTATTGCAGTTATTTTATTTTCACTAACTTCTAAATTATATCCTTCAATTCCTAAAGTTTCATCACTATTAACAGTAGTTAAAAATATACTATTTTTACCTGGACTATTACCTTGCATTATATTCAAATCAAAACCTGTTGGAAGCATAAATTTCATTTTCATATATGTACAAATATTAAGCAGGTCTTGTACCTCACCTTCATTCCTCCCTTGAAAATATATAATAGTATCCCTATCCAGCTTAAAACTTTCCTCTTTCTTTTCATAAGATAATGGTTTTGGAATAATATTGTTGCTTAAGCTATCTTTCTGTAAAGCTGATACACTTACATTAAAACAAAATACAATCATCAACATAATTATTAAACATAATGCTTTATAATTTCTATTCATTGTTTCACCCTCTAAAGTTATTAATATAATATTATGTTTCCTCTAGATTTAAAAAATAATACGAATATATTTTCATTCTACCCTTAAGTTGATTCCTAAAAAATCAACAATATATTTACCATTAATTAAATTCAAAATAGGAACAAAGCTGACTTTATTTTTTTCGTTAATTGTAATTCTATACAACTTCTCATTAGTAAACTGTTTTTTTAAGTTCAAAGAGTATGTATCTGTAAGTAATTTGAATACAAACACATATGAAGTTTTAAATTATTTTGATGACTTATTAAATAGTATGATTAATATGGAAACTGCTCAAAGAGGTTTTGCTATAACAGGTTTAGAACAATTTCTAGAGCCTTATAACGAAGGACTAAATACATTTGATACTACCTATTCTTCATTAAAAAGCTTAACAAGTAATAATAAAAAACAACAAGACAACCTTGATAAAATAAAAGAATTAGCTGAAGAATGGAAAGAGATTGCTGATAGTTCAATTTCATTAAGACATGAAGTTAATAATGGCTCTAAAAGTATTGATGATATAATTCTTTTAGAATCCAAAGAAGACAGAAAACAATATATAGAAAGATATATTTCTAACCTATTTACTATAGGGACATTATTTGATTTAATATTAGCCATCATAATTACAATTATAATAACAAAGATAATTACTAATGGTATTAATAAGGTAACTATTGCTGCAAGAAAGATTGCTGAAGGTGAAATTA
This sequence comes from uncultured Clostridium sp., assembly GCA_934746785.1. Lineage (GTDB taxonomy): Bacteria > Bacillota > Clostridia > Clostridiales > Clostridiaceae > Clostridium. The sequence continues at coordinate 21,638 of CAKVFO010000028.1, forward strand.
ACTTTGAACTTGAAACAAATTCAAAAGATGAAATAGGTGATTTAGTAGATTCATTCAATATTATGAAAAACACTATTAATAATCTAATTAATGAAGTTTCAATACTATCTGAAAATGCTATTGATGGGAATTTAAAAGTTAGAGGTCGTGAAGATAAATTTTCTGGTGAATTTAAAACTATAGTACAAGGTTTTAATACAACACTAGATGCTATGTCAACACCAATCCATGAAGTGATATCTATTTTAAGTGAAATGGCTAAATATAATTTACAAGTAGACTTTGATAATAACTATAAAGGCGACTATAAAATTATTCAAGATTCACTTACTAATACATTAAGTTCATTTAATCAAATTTTAAAAGAAATAAATTATGCTTCAATTCACGTTGAAGAAGGCGCTAATCAAATAGTTGTTTCAAATCAAGAGCTTGCTAATGGTTCAACTAAACAAGCACAAGATATATTAAATATATCAAACTTGATTAATAATATTACTTCTGATATAAAAAAGAATGCTAACAACTCAAATGCAGTACATCAAATAACTCTAGATACAGTAAAATATGCAAATGAGGGTAATGAACAAATGGCACAATTACATGATTCTATGAAATTAATTAATGAATCAGCTAGAGCAGGTGAATATGGTAAAGGCTTTGCAGTTGTAGCTGAAGAAATTAAAAAATCAACAACTTTAGTAACAGAAATAACTGATTCATCTAATAAACAATCAATTAATATAGATAAAATTAATACTACACTTTCTCAGATTTCTGATGTCGTACAAAGTACCGCTGCTATTTCAGAAGAAAATGCTGCATCAAGTGAAGAATTACTAGATCAATCTACAAATTTAAAAGATATGATATCTCAATATAAACTAAAGTAAATAAACTAAGCTGTGATATAGTCTAATATATCACAGCTTACTAATTTTTCTCAGCAATAAAATCTCTTTTTTAAGCCCATTTTTTTATTAGTGAAATAGACTTTTCTATGTCATCTGCATTAATAGATAAAGGCTCTTCTATAGTAGCTTCTTTACATATTTTTTTTATATCTTCAATACTACTTCCAAGGCCTCCTCCCCCATTAGTGCAAAATGGTTTTATAACTTTTCCTTTTAAATTGTCGTATCTTTCTATAAAACTAAAGACATGCATAGGCATTGTACCACAATAATTTGGATAACCTAAATAAATAGTTTCATATTCATCTAAGTTCTTTAATGTATCTTTAAACTTAGGTCTTCTATTCTCCTCCTTGTCTTTTCTTGCTTCAATGACACATTCATGATAATCATTAGAATATCTTTTCACAGGATCAATTTTAAACATATCAGCTCCTGTAACCCCTTTAATAACTTCTGCCACCTTTTCTGTAAATCCTTTTTCCAAATTTACTATTTCTCCATTTAAAAAATTATACCCATCCTTTGAAAAATAAGCTATTAAGTCCTTTGACATTCTTTACATCCCCTTATTCTTTACATTTATCCCAACATTATTATACCACCTTTAGCTTACATTAAGTTAAATTAATTAAAGATAATGGCAATTCTAGTCCATTACTCTCTAATAATATTTTATTTTTAACAATTTTCTCTGTTTTTCCATCAGCTATTACTCTACCGCCATTTATTAAAATAGTACGACTACACGTATCTAAAATCATATCTAAATCATGAGATGCAATAATTTTTAACCCCTCTATAGAATTTAAAATATTTATTAGATTTCGTCTATTTTTAGGGTCTAATGCAATTGTAGGTTCATCCATTAATATAATGTCAGGCTTCATGGATAAAATTCCTGCAATAGCTGTAAGTTTCTTTTCGCCTCCGGATAAAGTATACACAGTTCTATTTTTTAACTTTTTAATCTTAACTTTATCTAACGCTTCACAAGTTCTTTGATCAACTTCATCTTTAGAATATCCATAATTTCTTGGGGCAAAAGAAACATCTTCATACACTGTAGACATAAACAATTGACTTTCAGAATCTTGAAATACATACCCCACATCTTTTCTTATCTTTGATAAATTATTCTTATTAACTTGTATATCATTAATATATATACTTCCTTTATAATCCAAATTAAGACCTAAAATCAATTTTAAAAGAGTAGATTTACCTACTCCATTAGCTCCTATAATACCAATGCTTTCATTACCTTCTGCTACTATATTAATATTATCTATAATATATTTTTTTACAGGTGAATTTTTATATTTAAAAGTCAAGTTTTCTATCTTTATACTATGCATACAGTTAATCCTTCCTATTATCTAATAAATATTCTTCCCACTATATCAAATATATGTATAAATCTAAATAACAAAATAACTCCTGTCCATATAGCTAAATACAATATACTATAAATAAAATATGATTTTTCACTTTCTATATAATACTCTCCATTATATCCTCTCAAAACCATACTTTCATATACCTCTTCTGCTCTATCCATACTTCTTAAAAGAAGCATTCCTGCAAGAGACCCCCATACTTTAAAGTTAACTCCTTTTTGTCCTGGTGCTCTAAGCAAATATGCATCAACAAGTTTTTCAGTTTCCTTCAAAAGTACAATTATATACCTATAAATAAAAAGTACTACACTTACAATTATCTTAGGGACATGCAAAACTCTAAGACTATAACAAATTTTTTCTATAGAAGTTGTTACAATAAGAATATAAGATGCCATTACAGCAAAGATTCCTTTTAACATAAGTGTTATCATTGAAATAAGTCCACTAGTTATAGTTATTCCAAAGAAAGCAAATACAGCTTTTCTATCTACAAAAGGATTAATAATTCCTACTGCAGATATAATAATCAAAACTGGTTTTAACCTTTTAAAACATCTTTTTATAGAAATATCATATAATATCATATTTATTAAAGGATACAAAACCATTGCACTTAAGCCTTTTAAATCATACTTATCAAAAGAAAGTACTATAACAATATATAAAATAGTTGATAATAATTTTGATAAAGGATGAATTTTATTTATTGCTATATCTCTCTCATTTTCACTATTTATCCTACAAATTTCTATTATGGCATCTGAAATTTTATTCACATTTCTTTTTCCTTCCTACTATCTTTATAAGAAAAGCTCCTCCTATACAAACAGCTATAACTACTATTCCTCCAACTATTCCTGAAACAGAAGTTCCTAAACTAGAATCTGAATCCTTGAAGGCGTACTCTGGTAAAATTGCAGTTGTACTTTGAATCTTTTCTGCTGTTTCCTGTGTTGAACCTTCACCTTCTAATTCAGTAGAGCCTATAATATTCTCTATAGACCATTCAAGGCCATCTGGATGTTCTGATGCAAAAAGTGATACACCTCCACCAATAACTACTGATAACACTACAAAAATTAAAATAAACTTCTTTAAAGAAAATAACTTTTTTCCTTCTTCTAAATTATTATTTGATAGCCACAAAATATCTGCTCTTGTTTCATATATAAAACATAAAACTGCACTTGTTATAAGCCCTTCTACTAAACCTATTGCTAAATGTATAAGCTGCATAAGTGATACAAATGAACTAAAAGGAAGTTCAGTAATCTTTGATGCTGATGTTTCTAGAACTACTGAAAAAGCACCTAACTGTAAAGTTAATACACATCCTAAAATTGATGCAAAAATTATCTTTTTTTTAGAGATTCCCTTCTTCATAATTAATCTCCAAATTACACCTGCACCTATAAAGCATCCATAGACTGACATATTCCATACATTGCATCCAAGGGCTAAAAGCCCTCCATCAGCAAATAACAAACATTGTATCAAAAGCACTCCTATCATACTTAAAAAGCCATACCATGGTCCAAGTATTGCTGAAAGAAGCATACCTCCACATAAATGTCCTGATGATCCTGTTCCTGGTATGGTAAAATTAATCATCTGTGCTGCAAAAACAAAAGCTCCCATTACACCCATAACAGGAATCTTCTTATAATCTTCGTCTGATTTTCTAATCTTATTAATTGAATACCCCAGAGCTGCTGCAGAACATACATACATTGTCCCTGCTACCTGAGGTGAAATCAATGCATCTGCCATATGCATGATATCATCTCCTTCTATGTATATATCCTCAAATTTATAATAATATAAAATTCTAACATTCTATACTATGTTTTCTCACCAATTTTATGCTTTATTATTAAAATATAAGTTAAAAAAGCTATAAAAGTAGGTTGCTCTATTAAAGTGCTGCTACTTTTATAGCTCTTATATTCTCTAATTTAAAGCTTGTGATAAATCGTAAATTATATCATCTATATGTTCTGTTCCTATTGATAATCTTATAGTATTTGGCTTAATTCCCTGCTCTTCTAACTCTTCTTCATTTAATTGTGAGTGAGTTGTACTTGCTGGATGTATTACTAATGATTTAACATCTGCAACGTTAGCAAGCAGTGAGAATATTTGAAGTTTATCAATAAATTCTTTAGCTTCCTTAGCTCCACCCTTAATTTCAAAAGTAAATATTGAACCTGCTCCCTTAGGAAAATATTTTTTATATAAATCATTATATGGACTACTTGGTAAAGATGGATGATTTACACGTTCAACCTTTGGATGATTATTTAAAAATTCAACTACCTTTAAAGTATTTTCAACATGTCTTTCAACTCTTAAAGAAAGTGTTTCTAATCCTTGTAATAGGATGAAAGCATTAAATGGGCTGATTGCAGCTCCTGTATCTCTTAAAAGAATTGCTCTTACTCTTGTAATAAATCCTGCTGGTGCTGCAGCTTCTGCAAACTTAATTCCATGATAGCTTGGATCTGCTTCTGTTAATTGTGGGAATTTTCCTGAAGCTTTCCAGTCAAATTTGCCTGAATCAACAATTACTCCACCCAATGAACTTCCGTGTCCACCTATAAACTTAGTTGCTGAATGTACTACTATATCAGCACCATGTTCAATTGGTCTGAAAAGATATGGAGTTCCAAAAGTATTATCAACTATTAGTGGAATTTTATGCTTATGAGCTATCTCTGCTATTGCCTCCATATCTGCTATGTTTGAATTTGGATTTCCTAACGTTTCTATATATAATGCCTTTGTGTTTTCTTGAATGGCATCCTCAAAGTTTTGAGGATTATCTGGGTCAACAAAAGTTGTACTCACTCCATATGGCTTAAGAGTATGTTCTAATAAATTGTATGATCCTCCATAAATTGTTTTTGCTGAAACTATATTATCTCCAGCCCTAGTAATATTTAAAATTGAATATGTTACAGCTGCTGCTCCTGATGCTACTGCAAGTCCTGCAACTCCTCCTTCTAAAGCTGCAACTCTCTTTTCAAATACATCTTGAGTTGAGTTAGTAAGTCTGCCATAAATATTACCTGCATCAGTTAAATTAAATCTTGCTGCTGCATGATCACAATTCTTAAATACATAAGAAGTTGTTTGATATATTGGTACTGCTCTAGAATCTGTAGCAGGATCTGGTTGCTCTTGTCCAACATGTAATTGTAGTGTTTCAAATTTTAATTTTCTTTCTTCATTACTCATATTTGTATGCCCCCAATTTTTTATATTTGATACTAAGATACAAATAAAAGTTTTTAAAAATTATACTCCCAATAGTGTTTATTAGAACAAAGTGGCTGACGCCACGCTTTTTAGCGCAGGAAGCAACTTTGTTAAAGCCTGTCAAAAGATTCTAAAAGCAAAATGGGAAGATAGAAGTAATATTTTTATGCTCCAAAATCACAACCAGTCGCTTAAAAACATTACTTCTACCTCCTTAAATACTAAAGGAAATTTTGCTTTTCGGTTCTTTTGCGG
>CAKVFO010000029.1 GCA_934746785.1 uncultured Clostridium sp.
GTCCAGCAATGGTATGTATAGCTCTATCTAATATTTTAAAGGGATATTTTTGGGGAACATCTAAAATTGTAGTTCCTTCTATAATTGATATTTTTGAAAAAGCTTTAAGAGTTCTAGTAGTAGCTATACTTATTTATATTTTCTCAGCTAGAGATCTTTCTACACTTGTAACTTTATGCTACTTTGCTTTATGTCTTGGTGAATTTCAAAGTCTATCTCTACTTTTCATTTATTATAAATACTGTAAGAAAAGAATTCCTAAGACTTATGAAAAACCTGAAAGAAGCTCACAGCTTTTATTTGATGTATTTATCCTATGTCTGCCTCTTACTCTTAATGGTTTTTTGAGTAATATTTTTAATACTCTGTCGACATTAATAATGCCAAGATGTTTAGTAAGTGCAGGTTTTAGTCATGTTGAAGCCTTATCTATGATTGGTAAATTTACAGGAATGGCCATGATGATTATTGGCATACCTTTAATAGTAGTAGCATCAATAAATACTTTACTAATTCCTGATTTATCTCAAACCATGAGTAAAGGTAATTATTTTGATGCCTCCTGTAGAATTCATAAAGTAATTAAAATCGCTTTTATATTAGGCTTAGCAACATCAGTAATCTGCTTCTTAATTCCTAATAATCTAGGAGAAATTCTGTACCAGAGAAATGATTTAGGAAATTATATTAAATATGCAGCACTATCAGCACCTGTATTTTTCCCTTCAGTTACTATGAATGGAATTTTAAACGGTATAAATAAACAAATGATTATATTAAGAAATTCATTAATTATAGCTGTTTTAGAATTAATAGGACTTTTTATATTCACTTCAATGCCTAACATTAATATATACGGATATGTTATAACACTTATTATAACTTCTGTAATAAGTCTAATTATTAATATTTATGAAATCAAGAAAACTATTGATATTAATATCTCTGTTACTAACATAATTATATATTTATTATTATCATTACTTGTTTTCTTTATATTTAATTTAATAATTAATAATATTTTAGGATCATTAACTTTATTTAAAAATATCATTATTATAATTTTAATATTGGGTGTATTCACCTTCCTTGGTACTTTAGGCGGAGATAATTATGAATAAAAAGTGATGGGCAACAAATCTTGTCCATCACTTTTTTTATTTCCTTAAACATTAATACATTGGTTAACGCAATCAGTCCATATATTACTCTGTTCATCTATTAATCTTTTATACTTTTCTATTATATATTCATTAGGATTTAATAATCCATCTACATAATTTATACAATATTCTTTAAATAGTATTGTTTCATTTTTTATATTATTAACTTCAAGATTATTAACTACTATCTCTTTATCTATTAAAGTAATAATATATTTACAAAGCAAATTTAACCCTTCAATAACTTGTCCATATATATCTATTATTTCATTAATATCATCTTTCTCTGAAACCATCTTAATAAGATTTTCAATTAAATTTACAGATATCTTTAGATATTCACTAACATCTTTTTCTTCTATATTCATATTAACTCACCTAGATAAACCCTTTCACACAAAATAATAAATATAATCGTCCTATAATCCTCTCCCAAGTACATTCATTCTTTGTATACTCCTGTAAAAGAGAACTATTCCTTTTTGCCATTGCTTCATCTTTAGCTGCATTTTCTAAAGCCAAAGCAAGAGAATCTACATCTCCTACAGGAACTATACTTGAATATTCATGAATATCACTTATGCCATCTACATCTGTAGATACTATATAACATCCATTAAAAGCTGCTTCTGAAAATACATGAGCACAAGCTTCATGTTTTGAGGACATAGCAAAGATTTTTGCCTTTTTATATTCATTATTCAAGATTTTTTTATCTTGAATAACACCAGTAAACTCAACCTGTTCTATAAACTTAGGATTTTTTTTAAACTTTTCAATTTTTTCAAAGAATCCATCTTCAATATTTCCTATAAGTTTTAATTTCCACCCTTGTAAATCTGCTTTCAAAAAGGCTTCTATCAAAACTTCTGTCGCCTTTTCGATCATACCTATTCTTCCAACAGTCAAGATTGTATTTTCTTTATCTTCATAATTTGTAGATTCTTTTTTAAGGTCACCATAATATCCATTTCTTAAGAATTCTACATCACAATTATATTTATCATTAATATATTTTTGAAGAATTTTATCCTCTACCGTTATTAAATCTGCTCTTTTCAGTATTGGTATAAAAGTCTTTTCATCCTGAAGTAAAGTTAACCATTCCCTGTTCATATCAAGCTTCAAATATATTTTACCTTTAGGATTTACTTTCTTGTATATTTCACCAATAATATCGTAAATTTTATATGGACCAAAAAAGAATAGTATATCTATACTTTCTCCATACTTAATTATATAGTCAGCTGCATCCTGCATAAAGTTTCCTCTTTTATTTAATAAATATACACCCATATATTTAAATTCACTATGTAGTACGTCTTCTCTAATTTCAGGAGCCACTATAGTAGCTTTTAAACCATATATTTTGTTTAACATACTAGGAATTAAGATTAAATCTTTAAAAATATGCTGTTCATTTAAAGCATGAAAGTGTAATGAAACTATATGTTTATCCATCATTCTTCCCCTCTCACAACATTCCTACTTAAACAACCCCTTAGGTTTCTTTACTTAAAAATGCTATATGCCTGCTCATAATTTTTCCTTCTCCTCAATCAACTGTATACTAGCATTAAAGTAATTATTTGTCAAATGAATTTATTTTTTAATCTTTAATTATAATAACTTGTTTGTTCATCTCGTTTTATTCATAATAATCTATGAACAAAGTGGCTGACGCCACGCTTTTCGGTTCTTTTGCGGCACTACATTTTTCTTTTTAACGTATTGGACGACTTACATATCAGAAAGCCAGTTATAATCAGTGCTCGCTCTCAAAAAAAGTTTTTAATTTCCTATACGTCAAAAAAAGAGTTGTATTAAAAGATATACTATAAATATATATCTTTCTAATACAACTCCTTTTCAAATATTTTATTTTAATTTTATTCTCATAAATCTAGGGATAAATTTCATAATTTTAGGAGAAACTCCTTCTATATCCTTTCGTCTTATACCTCCAAGAACAATCATTACATAAAGATAAACAAGCCCTCCTGCCCCTATTAGTAATACTACTATAGGCATAGCTGTAAGTCTTGTTAACGGCACAAATCTATAGAATACTTCTAATGGCTGCTTTAATATATATATTATAACTGTCATTGCTGCTGATGCTATAATTGGCTTTATTGTAAGTCTTATTATAGGCATCCTCATCTTCATTATTGAACAAATCTTTCTATGATTTAAAATTGCTGGTATCAAGTGCCATAAGCAGTTACCTACTATAACACCATAAATATTTATATTTGGCATACCTACCAATATATGATTTGTAAGTATTTTAACTACTATACCAATAGAAAATGTTCCAAGAACATAATAAAGCTTATTTATTCCTTGAAGTACCGTACTTTGTATCTGAGTTATAGACATTAATATAAGTATAACCGATCCATAAAGCATTAAATCTGATCCTCTATCAGATCCGTATAAAGCTATATATACTTCCCTGCTTAATATTGATAAACCTACTGCTGATGGAATAGCAATCATTAAAGCCATCTTTAAAGCATAGCTTATTTTTTGCTTTGCTTCCTTTCTCTCTTTTAACACTATTGATTTTGCAAGAGATGGTAAAACTGTTGTCCCTATTGCTGTAATTAATACTAATGGTACTCCATATAATGTTTTATATTTACCTAAAAGTCCATATAAAGCATTAGCTTCTGGTGTACTAAAACCTGCAACACCAAGCCTTGTGGATACATTCCACATATCAACTATACCACCAAAGTTCTGAAGACCTGCACTAATAGTTATAGGAATAGAATATCTAATGACCTTAGATAATATATATTTATTTCTTAGCTTTTTATCTGTAGATTTATCTTTTCTAGCTTCTTCTCCATAGTGATTTTTTTCATAGCAGTATAAAATATAGAAGCAAGCAAATAGCGCTCCTACCGATGTACCAATCTGCGCACCTGCATTTCCAAATTCAATACCACTTTGAACTAGTATAAATGCACATAATAAACTTATTAATACATTCAAAAACTGTTCTGCCACTTGAGATACAGCTATTGAAGTCATATTACTTTTACCTTGCATAAATCCTCTAACTACCGCTAGTACTGAAGTTATAATTATACAAGGAGCTAAAACTTTTATTCCTAATGCAGCATCTGGTGAATCTGACATTCTGCTTATAGGACCTGCCATAAAGAACATTAATGATGCACAGACTATTCCAACAAAAGCATAAAATCTGCTTGCAACTTTAAGTGTCTTTACTGCTCCCTTAGGATTTTCAAGAGCTGTATATTCAGCAACAACTTTAGCTACTGCCGGCTGTGCTCCCATACAACTCAAGGCATATACAAATAAAAATATTTCTGTTGTCTTTGAATATATTCCATATCCTTCATCCCCTAAAATAGATGTAAGGAACGGAGTATAAACTACAGACATTACCTTTGCCATCATTCCGGCAAGGGATAACATAAACATCCCTTTTGCCGCAGAAGTGTTCTCTTTCATTACTCCATCACCTATCTAATTTAAAATTTAAAGACATCTTGTTTTATCTTTTTAAATATAGGAGGTAATGATTCAGTAACTATTCTATTCTTTAAGTATTCAAGCTTACCGCCTAATTCTCTAAATATAAGTTTGTATGCATAAAGATATTGATAATTTAATCCATACTTATTTTCAAAGAATGAATTTTTTCTCTTATCACCGTATTTATAATCACCAACAATAGGATTACCTAAATGAGATAAATGAGCTCTTATTTGATGACTTCTTCCTGTTATTAAGTGAATTTCTAAGAATGAATAAGCCCCATTTGATTGTAAACTCTTAACTTCCATAGCTATTTCTTTGGAACCTGGAACTTTCTTTTCATATATTTTTGATATGTTAACATCTTCATTCTTTAATATGTAACCTCTATAAAGACCGTCTTTTATACGTCCCTTAACTAGAGTATTATAATACTTTTCAACATTATCTTCTCTTATTGCTTCATTTAAAGTTCTTAAAGCTTCAAAGTTCTTTCCGAATATAACTAATCCAGATGTATTTCTATCTAATCTATTACATGGAGCTGGTGTAAAAGTCAGCTCATTTTCTGGTAAATAATCTCCCTTTGCAAATAAATATGATAAAGCATAATCTGTTAATGTAGGGTTCTTCTTTTTACTATCAGGATGAACTAATATTCCTGGCCACTTTTCAACAACAAGAACATTTTCATCTTCATAAGCAATTCTTAATCCACTTGGATCAACCTTTATGAAGTTTGCTTTTGCTTCCTTCTTTGTTTGAATGTATTTTATTTCTACTATATCTTCTTCTTCTAAGATATATTTTTCCTTTTGCTTCTTACCATTTACTCTTACGTCACCTTTTCTTAATGCTTTAAATATAGCGCTTAAAGGTACGTCCTTTAATAATTTTCTTAAAAATTTATCCAGCCTCTGGCCTGCTTCGTTTGATCCAATTTCTATTCTCAAATAATCAACTCCTAGTCTTATCCTTGAGTTTGTCTTTCCTCATTATATTAGATTAATATTAATCTAGTTACTTGTCAAATATTCATATGCAGCAGTACATTGTATTGCTACTCCTATTGGAAGTGCTTCCTCATCTATATCAAAAAAGCTTCCATGAGCAGGATTGTCTGTTTTCTTAACTTCATTTTTAGTTCCAAGATAATAAAATGCTGCTGGTCTTTCATTTGCAAAATACGCAAAACTTTCTACTCCCATACTTGGTTCCATCTGCTTCACTATATTTTCTTTTCCAATAACCTTTTTAGCTGCTTCTATTACTCTGTCAACTACCTCTTCACTATTAATCAAACTTGGATAACCCTCTTCAATTGTTATCTCTGCACTACAATTATGACTCTTAGCCACTCCATTAACTACTTCAACAAATCTTTTTTTCATTAAAGCTCTATCTTTTTCATTTACCGTTCTTATTATTCCAGAAATCTCAGCTTCTGAAGGTATAATATTAGTTGCTGTTCCTGAATGAATTGTTCCAATAGTTAAAACTGCTGGTCTTGCTGGATGAACTTCACGACTTACCAAAGTTTGAAGTTCTGTCACTATTAGAGAAGTAGTAACAATAGGATCTGCAGTAACATCGGGTGTTGCTCCATGTCCTCCCTTTCCTATTATTTTAACTTTAAAAAGGTTTGAAGATGCATTAACTGAACCACTCTTTATCATTATCTTTCCAGTTTGTACCTCTTCATTAACATGAAGTCCTATAACAAAATCAACTTTAGGATTTTCTAAAACACCATCTTCAATCATTAATGGTGCTCCTCCAACTGTTTCTTCTGCTGGCTCAAAAAAAAGCTTTACTATTCCTGAAAAGTTTTTCTTATACTTGTTTAATATCTTTGAAACACCTAAAAGTATAGTTGTATGGCCATCATGACCACAAGCATGCATTTTCCCTTCATTTAAAGATTGGTAAGAAATATTACTTTTTTCTTGAATAGGAAGTGCATCCATATCAGCTCTTAAAGCCACAACTTTTTCATGACCTTCCTTTTCTCCTTTTATAGAAGCACATATTCCTGTTATTGCAGTATCTATATAAGATATTCCTTCTGTATCTAAAAAATCTTTTATCAATTTTGATGTTCTTTTTTCTTGAAATCCAAGTTCCGGATGTTTATGGATATCCCTTCGTATATGTATAAGTTCATCCCTAATATTATTGGCTTCATTTAAAAAATTAATCAAAATATCCTCCAAATCTATTATTTCCAATAAACTTCTATTTCATCGCCTTCTTTTAAAACATCTGTATAAGCTGCTTCTTTTCCATTTAATTTAAGAACAACTTCTGTACCGTACATTTTAGTTAAATCAAAGTCAATGAAATTGAATATATCTACAAATATATATGATTGTTTATTCTTTAAATATACCTTTTCCTTATTTACTATAACCATAAGCCCGTCTTCTGTTTCTTCTGCTATAGTTTCTTTTTCAATTTCCTTAGGTTCTGATATTTGCTCCTCTAAAGCTGATGTTTCTTTTGAATCCACTTCCTTTAAAGTTTCCTCAACAGTTTCTTTAATAAGTTCTTCCTTCTCCTTTGCTAAGTCCCTCTTAAACTCATTAAATTCCTTGATAGCATTAACTGTATTTATAACAGCATTCTTTTTAGCTTCTTCTTTTCTTTTTCTTTCTTCTTCCGCTCTAATTTCTGCTATTTCATCTGCTTCAGTTTTTATAAATACCTTTTCTCCATCAAGTACTCTATAATCTTCTTCAAATTCCCTATATTCTATATCTACAAGAGTTTTATCAGATTTTAATACATACTTCTTTAAATCACATATCTTATTAGGTATGAATACTTGTACATCATCACCTTCTTTAATATGTTCATCTATATGGCTTATTTCATCATTAATAATACATACAGGATCAATATTCACTATTTCTTCATCTACATATATCGTTATTGAATTTATATTAGTTAAAAATTCACTTACTTTAGCTTCTGCATCTTTACCATTTTGAGCATAAACAACTTCAATCTCATCGTGAGCATCAATTTCAGATTCGATATCAGCTTCTTGTCCATTAATAGTGATTACAGCATTAACTCCTATATCACCAAATGCAAGTCTCTTTCTTCCATTAACTGAAAATCTTATATTCTTACCTGTTTTAGCTATTAATAAAGCTGGATTTATCCCAGCTTGTAATAATACATCCATCACTGTATGTTTATGTGAATTAAATAAACTTACTGGTTCACCATTTAACTTAACATCTATAAAATCATTACCTAAGCTTCTTATAGCTGTTAAAGCTATACCAAGTACTGTAACTCCTGCTGATCCAATTTTATTATCCGATACACATTCTAGTATTGTACTTCTATCCTTAATAGTTATTCTTTTTTCTGGTATATTAAGTTTTTTAGCTATTTCCCCTAAAAGGCCCGGTGTATGTGCGCCCCCTCCTACTAAAAACACTGCTGCTGGTGCCTTTCCACCATTTAACTCTATAGTTTTTGTAGAAATAGCTTGTGCTAATTTTTCCACTATGGGATTAATAAGCTTTTTTACATCCTCAGATGACACAGTATTTTCTAATCCTAATACATCAGTATATGTTATTTCTTGATCTACTGATACACTTCTTTTTATATCCTCTGCAGCATTAAAATCTACTAGATATTCCTGTGCAATAACTTCTGTTACTTCATCACCTGCAACAGGGACCATACCATAAGAACTAATTGTCTGCTTAGAACTTATTGCAATATCTGAAGTTCCTGCTCCTATATCTACTAATGCTATATTTAAAAGTCTTAAATTTCTAGGAACTGCTGCTTCAATAGCTGCAATTGGTTCTAATGTTAAATTCATTACTCTTAGTCCCACTTTATTCATTACTGTATATAATGAATCAATTACAGATCTAGGCAAGAAAGTTGATATCACTTCTACTGCTGCTAATTCCCCTTTATGCCCTAAAAGACTTGAAATTACATAAGAATTTAAATAATATTCTTTAACAGAATATCCTACACAATATAATTTACCTGCTGTATTCTTATTAATTTCTTCTTCAGCTTGCTTTACTGCACTTAACTCTAAAGTTCTTATTATTTCTTTATCTATTTCCTGCTCTGAATTAAGTTCTATATCTGCCTTTGCTTCGCAAGTTCTTAAAAATCTACCGGCTGCAGCTATAGAAACTTCTTCAAGCTTTACTCCAATTTCATCTTCTATCTTTCTTTTCACACTATCTACAACTTGTGCAACCAAGTTTATATCGTGAATTTGTCCATCCACCATGGCTCTTTCTTCATGTTCCTGATATTTTTCACATATAACTTCAAACTTCTTGTCTCTTACTATTCCTACCGTTCCTATAATTGAACGTGTTCCAATATCTAACGCAAATATAATATCCTTTGGATTAAAAGTACCTCTATCCATAAATTACCCTTCCTCTTCGCTCTGTTGGCGTATATACTAATAAAATTATATATGATAAACCATTTCTATTCAAATCTTTATCCTTTTTAATCCAAATAATAAACTACTTTTATAATAGTTAGCTCCAACTTTTTAGATAAATCTATATATTTACCAACTCTATCTCTAGAACTACTTCTTATAACTTCAACGATAGGTCTTAATGGCACACCTTTTCTCGTGCCAATTACCTTTGCAATATCATTATTATTAAGCATTACTAAAGTTCCTTCTAGAAAAGGCTTAACTATACCACAAAATTTTTTTACTATCTCATAATCAAAAACCGAATTTGAATAAGCCATTATTTCTTCTAAAACTTCACCTGGAACACCTTTATCTAACAAATATCCACCAGACATCATCCTATCATAAAAATCTACAATACTTATTATTCTTGCAAACATACTTATTTTATTTCCTTTTAGCCCATTTGGATAACCACTTCCATCTATTAATTCATGATGGTTTAATACTGCCATTCTTATTTCTTTATCTATTTTGTTCAATTTAGTTAAATAATTATAACCTGCCTCACAATGATAATGTAATAATTTTTTTTCCTCTTCAGTTAGTTCATTGTCTAAAGATATATCTTTAAAAAATATATCTTTAGGCACGAAAACCTTACCCATATCATGAAGTATAGCTGCTAGTCCTATTCTTTCAAGATTCCTTCTATCGTAATTTAGCTCTATCCCTAACACAATAGCCATTATTGTAACATTTATTGAATGGGAAAAATTATAATTTTCATAGTTTCTTATATCTATCTGTTCTATCAAAAACCTTTTCTTTTCCAAAATTTCATCTATTATTTTATTTACTATAATTTGAATTTTATCTACATAATCTTCTTTATCAGTACTCCCTATACTTTTGAAACTATATGCCATACTTTTTAAGCTGCTAATTGCTTTTAATCTAAGTTCTGGACTAATAATATCTTCTACATCATCACTACTGTACTCATCTAATATGTATACACTTATAATCTTTAATTTTTTTAAATTATCAATTTTCTTTTTATCTACCTTAGAATTCTTTCTTATTAAAATACCAAAATTCCCATCATATACATCAGTTGCTATAATTGAACCTTCCCTTAAATCCCTTGTTGGAACTCTTCTCATAAAATCGCCTCACATACA
Source organism: uncultured Clostridium sp. (assembly GCA_934746785.1). Taxonomy (GTDB): domain Bacteria; phylum Bacillota; class Clostridia; order Clostridiales; family Clostridiaceae; genus Clostridium. The sequence continues at coordinate 10,293 of CAKVFO010000029.1, forward strand.
CCTTTTTTCTTTTGTTTATATAATTTAAAAGTATTTAAATTATATAATATAAACTTCAAAAATAAAAGTGGCTACACCACGTTTTAACGTAGTAGCCACTTTTATTTAGCCTATTAAAAAGTTTAAATCATAATAATACTTTTTACTTTTAATAGTGCATTAAGATTATAGTCTTGTACATTAACTCCATCTATTAAAACTTCACCATCACATACATCATAGTATCTACCAATTAAATTTATAAGTGATGTTTTTCCTGAACCTGTAGTTCCCATTATTGCTACAGTACTACCTGCTGGAATCTTTAAGTTAATGTCTTTAAGAACCTCTTCATCTTTATATTTAAAACTTACATTTTTAAACTCTATATCACCAAATAATATAACTGACGATAATACGAAATATATTATATTCTTAACAAAAAGTCTTAATCCATACCCTATTGTTTCCCAAATAGTTTCAGCATCCTCACCGATTCTTGACATAAGTTCACCAGTATTCATGTCATCAAAATACTTAAACTCTAGACTTTGAATATAATAATAGTTATTGCAAATAAGGTGCACATAAATCAAGAAGAATAACTATAAGCATAGCAATACTTCCTGTTATAACCCATTTCTTATATTCTAAAATATAACCTATAATTCTCTTCATATATTCCTCCCATTACGTATTACTTTTTTGACAAAATAAAAAGACTATGGATACTAGTCCATGGCCTCAAAATCTCATCTAACTAAATAAATTTACCCTCTAAAGCAGGACTAATATTAAATAATGTATTAAACATTTATTTTCCTCCTTTACTTTAAATTTATTTTTTTGTATTTACGAAACATAATTGCAAGCATATCCCAGCAAGCTGTATATGTCAAGCTTTTTTAATTTTTTCTTAACCCCTTAACTTTGTTTCTCTCCTGGAGTTAACTTTGTCAAAAAAAGAGCCACAATTATTATTACTATAAATACCTTTATATTTGTACTTAACCCATTTATTATATTTAAAACATCTATAATACTAGACATATATAACACCTCTCTACATAACATTAATTATTGATATATTAATGATATATTCAAACTATATTTATAATATGTCTCCTAAAAATGTTAATGGCATATAAATTTAAAACTCAGCTCATATCTAAATGAATTAGTTTTAAATTATATGCCATAAAATCTACATGTTAATATTGTCCAAATCTCTTTTTAGATTTTTCACTTCTTTCAGCTTCTATTGTGTAATATCTATTCATAATTTCATCTTTTTTATTTGAATAATCTATACCATTCAACTCCTCTGATCTAGTTAACATATTACAATAAGAATCATAAATATATTTTGTATGTTTTTGAATATCCAAATTTTTTTCATAATACTCTGATGATTTATCTATGTCCCCTAACTCTTCATAAGCAAAAGCTAGTTTACTATATACATAAGATTTTCTATTCCTTCCTTCTGATTCCTCCAAAAGTTTTGCTGCTGATTTTAAGTATTCAATATTCCCTGTATCATAATATAAAGATTTCATTCCATCAAAAATTAATAACCTGCTGCTATTATCTTCTATTGTAATCTTAGATAAAACCTCTGCTTCTTTAATTGCCCTTGTATAGTACCCATTAGATAACTCCTTATTAGCAATATAATATACTGTAGTTGTGCTAAACACATATAGTCCTAAAAATCCTGCTATAACCTTTAAACTCAATATCTTATTTTCAAAGTTAATATCTATCTCACCTGAAAATGCTGCTATCATAGATATAACTGTAAATATAACTAAATACGCAAAATCAAAGTCTAAAATACTATGCATATAGATAGTTAAATATAAAAACAAATAAAGAAACTTATTCTTGTTATCTCCTTTTATTATTGTTAATAATCCTCCTATAAATAAGGCTGTAAAGGCTATTAAACCCACAAATCCCATATCATACAATGCTTGTCCAAAAGAATTATGAACATATCTTATATCATAGAATCCAGTTTGAAAAGCACCTTGATTATACATATAAGTATTCAATCCTCCCCCTAAAGGATTCTTTAATACATAACTTATTACATCTTCAAGATATCCAAATCTAAGTTGTAATTCGTTAGAATTTAAAGAAGCTTCAGCTATTCTAGAAGCAAGATTACTCTCCATAAAAAATACTCCTAAACTACCCACTGGTACAGCTATAAGTGTTAATAAATTTATGATCCTTCGATTTTTCTCTTCTATGTAAAAGAAATAAACTATTAATATTATTGGTACTATTAACACTCCCCCAAGCCTTAATTTAGAAATAAGAAAATAAATGAATTCACCTAAAATACAATTAAAAATCATTAATAATGATATCTTTCCTGTCTTTACTTTTTTATTACCAATATCCACTAAAGCAAATATTCCTAGATACAATAAAGTATTTCTAGAACCTGTGAAAAGAATACTCTGTATAAATAGTAAATCTAGAATTCCCTTTAAACTATCTTTTTCTCGTATATTATTAAAATAAAGTGCTATAAGCATAATCAGGGCATATGTATTAGCATATCCAACATTTCCATCTATTCTTCCCTCTAAGATTCCTCCATTATAAAAAGCACCTTGAATTATAATATAAACAACACTGTTAACAGCCATTACATATGTTATTATCTTTAATAATTCTTCTTCTTTTGCCTTAAATTCTACAAATATAAAGTAAAGAAGAAATGTGCTAAGATATAATGATAAACCTTGAAGGGATTCTACTGTTAAAGATGTTAAGGTTAATGATAATATACTTGTTATTACCATTATAACAAGTAATATTCCATATCTTTTATTTAACTTCAAACTTTGTAAAACACATATAAAAAAAGCAGCAATAATTCCAAATAACATACCATTCATGTTATCTTGCTCTACATACTTATAGGGTGCTAAAAATATTATTGCTGTTAATATATAAAATAAAATATTCTTCATAACACAATCATCCTTAAGTTAATTTAAAAAAACTGCCTTAAATCACCATACTTAAGGCAGTTGATATTATCATTACATCATTGCTGAAAAATCCATACCTATTACAATCCCTTGATTGATTGCATAATTATCTCCATATAGAACACCATCATTTATTCCATAATTGTCTCCATAGTTTTCATTGTAATTATTTCCATTATTATTTCCGTAATTAATTCCGTAATTTTCACTATAATTTACTCCGTAATTAACACCATAATTATCTCCATAATTCTGTCCATAATTTCCATTATAATTATAGCCGTAGTTATCTCCAAAATTTACTCCATAATTATCACTATAGTTATCCCCATTATTTACATCGTAGTTATATCCATTATTATTTCCGTTATTTACATTAAAATTAAGACCAAAATTATCTCCATTATTTACTCCGTAATTATTTTTATAATTAGAACCATAGTTACAATCATAATTTTCACCGCAGTTGTCTCCATAATTTACAGAGAAGTTATATCCATAATTAATACCATAATTTTCTCCATAGTTTATTCCATAATTAACACCATAATTTACTCCATAATTAACACCATAGTTTACGCCATAATTAGTTTGCCAGTTATACTTATGATTACTTCCGTAATTTATACCATAATTATTATTATAGTTTGTCCCATAATTTAATTTATTATTGTGTCCATAATTGTTTCCATAATTTAAACCTGCATTAACACCATAGTTAGTTCCATAACTCAAACCATCGGTAAAAGAATAGTTATCTCCAAAAAGTAATCCAAAATTACATCCATAATTAGATCCATATATTATTGAATAACTATTTCCATAATTATTTCCATAATTAATTCCCCAATTCTCTGTAAAATTAACGCCATAATTAGCACCATAATTTATTCCAGTATTTATTCCATAGTTTGTCTTCATATTTTTGCCAAAGTTAACACCATAGTTAATGCCCCAATTATTTGCAAAGTTATCACCATAGTTAACTCCACAGTTGTACTTAAAGTTTTCTCCATAATTGATTCCACAATTATATCCAAAATTACCTCCATAGTTTGTTCCTAAATTATATCCTGTGTTAGCACCATAATTTACTCCTTTGTTATATGTAGCAGCATAATCAGGTGATGATCCAACATATCCTTTCACTTCAATACCAAATAAAGGTATCATCATAACTAGAAATAGATACGCTACCACTAAACTTAAACTTGTTTTTAACCTTTTCATTACAACCCCTCCTTCATGCACATTTTATCATTTTAAACATATTATGTTAACTGACTATGTAAAAGTTGTTTTATATATAGTAAAATTCGGTTTTTATTTCCAGGAATATGTCAATTTTTATATTTTTTGCCTAACCTAACTAGTATAAATTTAAAATACTTGAATAGAGATATTGATGTTATTTACTTGGGAGCTTAAATACCATACCCGTCGTATAGACTATCACCTCATTCAATGAAGCTTTACGTATAACTGGTTGGGTTTCTATTTAATTAGAATTACTCGAATAACAAACGAGGATGTATTTCATTGAAAATATGAGAACTCTATTCAAAACAAAGGAGGGCTAGAATTTATGAATAATTTTATTAATGACTTCGTTGTCGGAGTAGATGTATCTTTAAGCTAAAAAAGGCTCTAAAAGATATTGAAAAGAAATTTTCAAAAAGAGCTCGTACTTTTATGAAATCTACCGGATTATATCATATTAAACTTTATAATTACTTTAGTAAAAGCAATTACAATTGTTATATTATAAATCCAATACATACTAAGAACTTTGCAAAACAAAGTATTAGAAAAGTTAAAAATGATAAAGTTGATCCATTTAGCAAAGTACCACTAGCTATCTTAAGAAACTATCCAACCTATAAACATTTTTTATCTGCCCCAAAGTCAGATGTTTTAACCACTATAACATCAGCTGTACACCATACAACAAAATGGGCAGAAAATCGCTATAATAAAATTTTTGCTATTGCAAAAGAAGCTGAACTATTAAAATTAGATGTATATTATTTAGAAACAGAACTTATTTGTTTCATTGATATTCTTAATACTTTTGAAAAAAATATTAATAAACTTGAATCTAAAATTTCAGAAATAACCTCTAAAATTCCTAATTTCAAAAAAAATGTTGAGCTACTATGTACTCATCCTGAAGTTGGCAAAATGAGTGCTATATATCTATTAGCTGAAATTGGTAATATTGAAAACTTTTCAAAACCACAAAAACTTGTAGCTTTCTTAGGTCTAGATACATCTGTATCACAATCAGGAGCTTTTACAAGTACACATAATAGACTCACAAAAAGAGGATCTAAGTTTGCTAGAAAAACACTATATAATCTAGCCCGCGCATCAGTTAAGACTTTCCGAAACGGAGTCACGGCTAATCCTGTTTTGCATGAATATTATAAAAAATTAATTACATCTAAACTCAAAAAAGTAGCTTTTGGAGCTATAATGCATAAACTAGTGCAACACTTTTTCGAAATACTTAGGGATCAAAAACCCTTTGAATTACGATTGCCTGAAGTTCATAAAACAATGTATTTAGAGAAAAATTTTTGTATAACTGGTCTATATGTTAAAAAAGCAAATTAGTTATATTTCTTTAAACTAACTTGCCTTATTATTTATTAAGAAAATTACTTAATATCCTCATTTATTAAGTTTTCTAATTCTAAAACTTCTATATCTTTATTTTTTATACCTTTTAAATAATCCAAAGCCATTTCATATTCCTTCGCATTATACAATAAAATTGCCAAATTATAATTAATTATTGCAATCTTATTTAAAACTGATACATTTTCTATATCATTTATAATACCTTTTATCTTTATGAAATCCATCTTTTTGTTAAATTCCTTAAGAATACAGTTTTCAAAATTATCAGTAATATTTTTAACTGAGTATTTCTCAACAGATTTTATACAGACTTCTCTTAAAGGCAGTATACTTTTATCTCTTTGTATTCTATTTAGTATTTCTCCTAATTGATCATAATCACCTATATCAAAAAGCCAGCCATTAACTCCTTCTTCTATACAGCTCAAAACACCACTAGTCTTAGTAGCTGCTACTGGAATTCCTTTAGATAACGCCTCTAAAACTACTAAAGGAAAACCTTCATATTTAGATGGAAGCACTAAAAGATCCGCTTTGTCTACAGCTTCCCACACATTACTTATCCATCCATGCCAGCTTATATTCTTATCTATAAGTAGGTCTTTAGCCATAAAATGTAACCATCCTCTATCTTCACCATCTCCATATACATTTAATTTTTCCTTGTCTCTTTCAATTAACTTACCATCAAAATTCACTGAATTATTAACTAAATATATAGGCTTATTTTGATTTAGTTTCTCTAACTCAGCCTTTATTTGACTTGAAATAGCAAAATATGCATCTGAGAAACTTAGCAGCTTTTTACTATCCCCTCTATAACATAATAAAGAACCATGAACCCACGAAATAATAGGTATAGTGTTAACTAAATTAAATAATAATAATGCCTTATAGCACGCATATGTCATAACTGGAACATGAGTAGCTAATACAACATCCGATTTACCCTCTTTTTCTATGAAATTTTTGTATTCATATACCATCCTTTCAGCATCTGCCTCTTCAACATCATCTGAACCATCTAAAACATTAAATTCTTTTATGGTATCTTTCCACTCACTGTATATAGGTTCTAGTTGTTGAATACCCCTTACCCTATGACCTCTTTTTATTAATTCATTACTCATAATAGTTAGTACATTTTCCAGGCCGCCATGCCCTCCCTTTGTATACTACAATATTAAGGTGTTTAAAAAACTAATTTTAATGCTTTTAGTCTATCTTTTACTTCGTTAATTATATCTTCTTCTGTTTCTTCTAAAACCTCAAAAGTCACTGAAAACCTCAAATAAGCCCCTACCTCATCCCAAGGAACAGTTGATATTGCTGCATTAATAATTAGAAACTCAGCTGCCTCTTCTGCATTTTCAAACCTTATATTTCCTGCTCCTATAGGTGCTTTTACATAACAATAAAAAGTGCCTTTAGGTTTCCTGGCAGTAAATCCAACCTCTTCTAATGCCTTAACTAAAAGATTAAATCTCCTTGAATATTTCTCACAAGTTTTCTTTGTAATATCAGTATGCTCCATAGCATATATGCCTGCTTTTTGAATTGCTCTAAATTGTCCAGAATCAGTATTATCCTTAACAGTACCATAGGCTTTTACAACTTTTTCATTTCCCGCAATAAAAGCTAATCTCCACCCTGTCATATTAAAAGCTTTTGATAGTGAATGAATTTCAACCCCAACGTCAATTGCTCCTTCTACACTTAGAAAACTTAAAGGTTCATATCCATCAAAAGTCACAGCTGCATATGCCGCATCATGAACTACTAAAATTTCATTCTTTTTAGCAAATTGAACTACCTCTTTAAAAAATTCTTCAGTAGCTGTCTGTCCTGTTGGATTGTTTGGATAATTTATATAAAGAATCTTTGCCTTCTTCAGAATTTCTTTAGGTATATTATTCAAGTCGGGAAAAAAATTATTCTCCTCCTTCAATTCTAAGTCATATACCTTTCCCCCTAAATATTTTGTATATGTACCCAAAATAGGATAGCCAGGTGTTGTCATCAATACGTAATCACCAGGATTAACTATACAAATAGGGATCATAGCTAATATTGGTTTAGACCCCATCCCATGTATTATATTCTTTTCTGAATCTAATCCTTTAACATTATACACACTCTCTAAATACTTACAAGCAGATACTTTAAATTCTAGTATTCCATTATCCGCATAATATCTATTTTCAACTTTTCCTGATTCTATAGATAGTATCTTTACAACCTCTTTATCAGCTGCAGAATCAGGTTCTCCAACTCCCATATCAATAAGCTTTACTTCAGGTTTTCTTTTTTTTAGTTGTGCCTTTGCTCTCTTTATCTTTTCAAATTTATAAGTAGTAGTATCTAAACCAAAATTAATTCCTCCTAAACGTTCCGCTATTAATCTATCAATATAACTCAACTCATATGCACTCCCCTCTACATTTATTCTATTGATAGACTTTCGATTATATGTACTAATTTAAAAAGGCGATATAAACAAACTTATTTATATCACCTTTTTATCTCTACTTAAAACTATAATAGACTTTCTAAAGCATATTCAGTTAATGTAGTATAGGTTGTTCTATTCTGAGTTTTATTCATGGCACATGCAAGCCAGACTGCATTAGCCCACCCTTTACTTGATGTATTAGGACATCTAGCATTCTTAGGAGCTCCACCTATACTTGAAAATTGACCTTTCTTTGTGGCAATTGATCTAAGATTTTTCAACCTTTTTGTTTTTTATAAGACTATTGGCTTGATTATCTATATCCTTTTTTTGATATCTTGTTATTTAGCAAATCTATATAGATTTATATTTCCAATAATATGAATATTTGATTCCTTCAACTTCAAAACCAACTAAATTTTCTTCTTCACCTAATATATAGTTAACCTGTTACAATTATTATCATAAGCAGCTACTACATTTACTACTGATGACCCAAAAAACATTCCTCCAAAAATAATTACTGCAAGTTACATAATACTTGATTTAATTCTCTTCATCAAAATCCCCCCATACTCTCTTACATAAAACTCACCTGCGGTAAATTTTTACTTTTAGATACAAAAGGAGAGAAATACTAATGAATAAAAAACTTTTAATTTACTCTTAAAATACTTACTGAAAAAACTTCATCTTATGACTTTATATTATAGTTTCAGGATATCTAAAGAATTTAGATATCAACACCTCAAAAGTATATTATCAGCAATATGAACATACTTGTTCTATTTTTTCATATGCAAATACTAAATTATATTATTACATGGACACACGCGCTGATGATAGTGGTGCTCCTATATTTTATCAAGCTCCAAAAGATGGACAAAACTATGCAGCAGGTGTTTATAGAGATGAAAATATTTCAAAATGTTGGTATTAAATTCACTGAAGACCTTATAAATACAACATTTAAATCATTTAGCAAATAATTATATATCAAAGACAGCTAAAGTCATATCACTTTAGCTGCCTCTTTATACTTATTACAAGTTAAATTATAGTCATTAACCCTTTTCCCATCAAAAGATTTCCTTTAAACTTTCTGCTTCTGCCATCATCAAATTTTATCTTAACTTCATTCCCATTAACTTCTTTAACTATGCCTTCACCAAAAGCTCTATGATTTATATGCGTCCCTACCTTAAGAGTATGTTCTGCTTTTGCTTCAACCTCACTCATAAATCCGCCTTCAGTAACAAATCTTGAAACTTCTTTAAACTTGCCCTTTCTCATCTTCGGAACAAAAAGATAGAGATTATCTATTGCTCTTGTTATTGCAACATAAAATAGTCTTCTTTCCTCTTCAAGATTAGTTTCTTTGCTCTGGCTATGTGGCATTGTATCTTCATTACAGTTAATTAAAAAGACATTTTTAAATTCCATTCCCTTAACGCCATGAATAGTACTTAATAAAACTCTATCTTCACTTTTACTTCTTTTACTTTCTTCAAGTTTCTTCCCCACTTCATCTACGTGTGCAAAAAATTCTAATATAGTTTTAAATGCAGATGCTGATGTTTTAAATTCTTCTAATATATCTTCTAAATCTTCAATACTGCTTCCAAACTTCTCAGCATAAGCTTTTAAATAATCAAGATATCCTAAGTCACTAATTATAAATTGCACTGCACTGCTTAATGAAGTTTTATTTATATAATTAAAATCTCTTTTTAACTCATCTAATTTCTTTTGTTGAAAAGGAGGTGTATCACTCTTTTCAATTAATATGTCAAAGGTATTTTTTTCATCTCTATACTCTTTTACGTAGGCTATACTTGTCTTACTTATATACCTAAATGGTTTATTTATTATATGTATAAATGCTTCTCTATCATAATGGTTATTAGCTAATGATAAATATGCTAAAAGATCTCTGCATATAAAGTGATTAAAAAAATTATATTCCTTATCAAGCATAGTAAAAGGAATTTTATTTTTTATAAAGGAATCTACTATTGTCATGGATTCCATATTAGTTCTATATAGGACTATATTATCTCTATAACTATATTTCCCACTTTCTTCTAGCTTTCTAATTCTTTTTGTTATTTCTTCACCTTGGATATTTTCATCTTGGCAAGGAACACAATCTATTATCCCTTCACTTTCTTTATAAGCTATTATTTCCTTTTCATTTCTCGCCTTATTACATGCTATTACCTTTTTAGAAGCTTCTATAATATTTTTGCTGCTTCTATAATTTTTTGATAAATAATACTTTTTACCTTCTCGATATATTTTATCAAAAGTAACCATATACTCAGGTTTAGAGCCTCTAAATGAATAAATACACTGGTCTTCATCTCCTACAGCAAAAAGTGAATTTTCACTTTCTTCATTCATAAGTCTTAAAAAGTCAATTTGCAATTGATCACAATCTTGAAATTCATCTACAAGGATATACTTAAATAAGTTTTTATATCCATCCCTTAAGTTTTTATTCACTGTAAAAAGTTCTAAAGCTTTAATTGCAAGATCATCAAAATCCCATAATCCATTCTCTTTCTTATATTCAGTATAACTCTTAAGACATTCCTTAAAAATTTCTTTAGAAAAGCTAGGTATAAATTCATCAAACGACATTCTTGATGTTTTAAATAAAGATATATTATTTATAGCTTCTTTCACCTTATCTTCACTTACATCATCTGAATATTTCTTAAGTACACCTTCAACTATTTTATTAGCCATATACCCCTGAATAATTTCAATTTTGTAACCTTCCCTTAATAAAATTTTATAGAATAATCCATGAAAAGTTCCAAAAAACGGACTATTCTCTTTTCTAAAAGCTTTTTCATATCTGCTTTTCATGTTTAAAGCCGCTGATTTTGTAAATGTTAAAACTATTATGTTGCCATTCCTTACATTAAGGTTGTCTACTAGATGTTTTATTCTATTTATAATAACAGTTGTTTTTCCTGATCCAGGCGCAGCAACAACAAGAATATTTCTTTCTAAAGCCTTCACAGCCTTCATTTGATAGATATCTAAATTCATACAAAACAACTCCTCCTAACTAATTTAATTATTACCAAGTATAATTTTAATTAAACTCATATATTCAAATAACTATATTTTAATAATTATATCTAAAAGACACAATAGGTTATCATTATCTTTGTAAGCCTTACAAAAGGTTTTAAGAACAAAATAATTTTCTATACGCCGAAAAAGAGATATATGGAGTCATTATATACTTCATATACCTCTTTAATAGTTAGTTATATTAACTACTTATCAAATTGTATTATCTTATGAAATTCTATTTCTTGTTCAAAAGCTAATCCCTCTTCTATATCTTTAACTTGTATTTCAGTATCAACTAAATATTCTTTAAAAGGACAATTATCTTTTATAGAAAAAAATTCATTCATCGGGCAAGTGCTACTACATTCTATACTTTTCTTATGTGTCGACCAAAATGGACATTTGCTCATAAACTATCACCCTTAATATTTGATTTTATACCTAATTAAGAAAACTATTTAAATATTCAACAGACATTATATACTGCTGAACTAATAAATTTTTATCATATGCAAATTTTTCACATATCTTATCAACTTGAACTATATCCATGCTTTCATATGCATTAACAAGCCTAAGTATATTCCCAATGGTAGTATCAGCTCCAAGAAGTGCTTCTTTTATATCTTCTGATAACGGAACATCACTTATTATTTCTGACATTTCTTTATTCATAAACTTATCTAAATTTGCAAATAAACCAGTCATAAAAGCATTAGATGACTTTTGTTTATCAATTTCTAAAGCTATTAATTCACAAAAATATGCCCTTACTATATTACTATTTGTTATTTCTTCATTCTTCTCATTGTGCATTTCACTGATTGCAATTAATGAAAGCCATTTTTTTAATTCATTTTTCCCTAACATCATTATAGCCTGTCTAATAGATGTTATTTTTTGTACAAATCCAAACTTGGATGAATTTAAGAACTTCATTAATTTATAGCTAATAGCCACATCAGACTTAACAATGTTCTCTACTTTATCCATATCAAACTCTGGACTCATTAATTCAACCATAATGTTAAAACAATTTAAGTTCTTTACTGGTATATCATTCTCAGCTACCATTACTGGCTTACTAAAATAATATCCTTGAAAATATGAATATCCTTTTTCTAAAGCTTCATTAAACTCTTCTTCTGTCTCAACTTTTTCTGCCAAAAGTTCTGCCTTAGGGTTTATATTCTTTATCTCATATAAAATTTGTTCCCTTGCATTCTTATCAGTATCCATAAAATCAATTTTATATATATCTATCAAATCACCAAATTGTCTACATCTTTCCCAGTTAGATATATCATCTAATGATATTAGATACTTCTTTTCTTTAAGTTCTTTTAAATAAGATAAAATATCTTCTGTTGCTTCTACATTTTCAAGTATTTCAACCACAATATTTTCAGGTTCTAATAAACTTATCATATCTTTTAAAAGAACTCCCCTCGGAAAGTTTATAAATGCTCTCTTATTATTAGTTAACTTTCCTAATCCAATGGTTCCGCAATTAGCTATAAGCTTTATTGTTGCTTTCTCTTCATCAATGTTTCCAGTAAAGTAATTCTCCATTGAATTTCTAAATAATAATTCATACGCTATAACATCACCATTATTATCATATATAGCTTGTCTAGCCAAATAAATTTCCATCCTGCAACTCCCTACTATACACTTTTTATTTTATTATAGTATAAATACCGTAAAACTTAAAGAAAATTATCTCATTTATGCATAAAATATTTAAGGAATAAAATAGCTGACGACGCACGCTTTTTAGCTCAGGAGTCACTTTGTAAGTCGTAAAAGCAAAATGGGAGGATATCGGTTCTTTTGCAGCACTACAATTATTTTTTAACGTATTAGATAACTCATATATCCGAAAGCCAGTAATAATCAGTTCTCACGCTCAAAAAAAGTTTTGAATTTCTTATACGTTAAAAAAAATGCCTAAAAAGAATATTTTCTTTTCTTTTAGGCATTCTATTAAAATATTATTTATTCTTATTTACAGATATCTGAATTATTTCATTTTGAAAAGCCTTTAATAAAGCTTTTTCTAAAACCTTTTGCTGATCAAAGTTTTCTATATCTGTGCATATTGCAAAAACCTTATTTTCTTGTCCTTCTACATTTCTATAAGTCAAAGTTACATTAGGCTTGTTATATTCAACATTAATAATTTTTATCCCCCATGATATTTGAGCATAATCATCTTTAACTACTAAAGTTGTTAAATCTTTAAGTTTCCTTTCTTCCTCTGTAGGATCATTAATTATAACTAACTCATCACCGACTTTATACTTTGCCATTGAGAACTCCCCCTTGTATATTGTACTTTAGTCTTTTTTGATTCATCATCTTAAGTTTATCACCATTATATTTCATATTCAATATTATTTGGAATATATGCACTAATCTTAAAATTAAAATTGATTTAAATTATTTATTTAATAATAATTATCTTTTACATATAATACTCTAAGAATAACAATTGACATCTTATATCAATTATAATATAATCTATTATATAAAATTGGAAGGAATGTAATTAATGGACGCAATTACAACAATATTTAAAGAAAAAAAATTGAAACTTACGCCTCAAAGGTTAGCAGTTTACAAGTATCTTATGAGTACAAAAGAACATCCATCAGCAGAATCTATTTACAAGGCTTTACAGCCAGATTATCCTACTATGAGTTTAGCAACAGTATATAAAGCTCTTAAAACGCTAGTAGAAGTTAACTTAATCCAGGAAATTAATGTTGGTGAAGGAAACTTTAGATATGATGGTACTGTAACTCCTCATGCACATGTTCAATGTATTCACTGTGGTAAAGTGGAAGATATGGATAACTTCAATTTAGGTTTTCTTAATAATGAAGCAAAAAATCATACTAAATTCAACATAATATCTAACCAAGTTTACTTTTACGGTGTATGTCCTAACTGTGAAGAATCTGAAAAATGATGTAAAAAAAGCTATATTAGTTTTTGTACTAATATGGTTTTTTATGTACATTTTTACTGATATTTTAATACCTACAGTAATTTTCCGTTTATAAATCTTTTCTTGCACTACCTTTTTTTGTTTCATTACTTATATTAATTATTGTCCCCTCATATATCTTTATAGAGGTGATTATTTAATGAAATATCTATATATTAGTAAAAAGTATTTATTTTATATACCAGCCCTGCTTATTCTAAGCATATTATTTATAATTTTTATAATTCCAAATAAAAGTTCTAATAATAAAACTATAGAAGCCTTTAAGCCTCTTGATACTATAAAAAGTAACTCTATTGATTTAAATGCTGATGGAATTGATGAAACACTTAACATAGTAACTAAAAATAATAACGATGATATTGAGATTACATCTAATAATCATACATATTATTTAAGCTCACTATGCAAAAACAACTTACTTTCCACACATTCATCTTTTTGGCCAATAAATATATATATTCAAAGTTTATCTCGAAATTTATATCCTGATATTATTGTCCAAGGAAATATAGATAACAAACCAGTTAATTATATTTTCACGTGGAAAGATAATGCTTTTATAAAAGTATTTGATGATAATAAAAATATACTAGGATTATTAGATGTTAATAGCAGCAAAACTCCTAGATGTTATACATTGAATTCTTTTTCTGGTTTATCTTCTTTTTATTCATTTATGATTATAGATAAAAAAGCTCTTGATATTACTAATAACACAAAACTAACTCCTGATATAGATATAGTTCAGAGCTTTATTAATATAATAGAAAAGAACTATGAGCTCACTGAGCTTCCAAATATATTCATAGAATCAATATCTCAAGATGATTTACGCTTAATATGGAATCTTGATAAAGAAAATAATACTTACAGCTTTCAAAATGGATTCTTTTATGATGAAACTTCCGATATAAAAGGAGATGCATCAACATATAAATGGAATTTAAACTTTGAAAAATATTCTTCATATAATAATTCAAAATCTCAAATAACTATATATCTTTCTACAGAAAAGGATGCTTATAATAATTATAGGATTTCATCTTTTTATGTAAAGTAACATCTTAAAAATTAAAAGACCGCAAACTTATTGCGGTCTAAAAGGGGGATGGGGGGTTTTAGCTAGCATGAAGAAAATCTTCACTTAGCTATAGGAGAATACTTTCTCCGGTACAATATTATTATTAACTTTTATATTATAAATTATTCACTACTTACTAAAATCTTTAAAAGCACCTGAATTATACAATTCAATTATCTTATCTACAAACTCAGCTCTTTCTCTAGATACTATACTTCTTATAGATTGCAGAAATCGTATATTTTCATCCTCATCAAATACAGCCTGTTCCTTCTCAATACTAGTTTCATTTTTCTTATTAAACTTAATTTCTGTATTATTTGATATATTATTAATATCAGAATAACTATCTTTATTGCTATTTTGTGTATTAAATGAATTTAAATTAAATCCTTCTTGCCCCATTGTTGATATCATATTTCCTAATCCATTCATATCTATTTTACTTCCCAATATGCTAAGAAGTTGTTGAGGACTTATTCCAAAGGGATTGTTATTCATATAATTATTATTAAAAGAAGGATTTCTCATTCCATTACTATCTCTAGATTTATGTCTATGCTTTGACATAATTAAAATCTCCCATTTAAGTACTATACTCATATTATATGTACCAACATATTATTGGTTAATTTATTTTGAATAAAATTTTTGGAGGGCATTAAATAAGCCCTCCATTTAACTTTACTACCAACCGAACCCGTTGCCGTAGCCACCACAATCGCCACTCCAACCGTAAAGTAAGAATAGTAATATTATTAAAATTGAATTATTATTTAGAAGTCCTGCACCACAAGCTATTAGCCAGAATATGATTGCTTCCCAAAGTCCACATCCTGTTCCACCAAAAATACCATTCATTCCATTGTTGCCCATCATATTGTTATTAACTGAGCAGCATGGATTACAACATACATCACAACAGTTGCAGCAGCTTCTTTTATCTTTATGCTTTGACATAAACTTATCTCCCTTCTAATTAATTTATAAGCTTAAAAATTAACATCCACAGCCTATTCCGTCAAATCCGCCTAAACCACAGTTTCCAGCGTATCCGCCACAGTTTCCACCACAGTTTCCACCACAAATAAATAGAAGAACTAATAAGAATAGCCACCAAGCTCCACCAAAGAAGGAGTTATTGTTATTGTTGTTTCCACCACAGCAGCAGCAGTTATCTTTCTTAGATTTCTTTCCACAGCAGCAGCATGGATTACAACAAGAGTTCATCATATTATATCCATTATTTCCATATGCACCGTAGCCATATCCATTTCCACCCCATCCGAAGAAGAAGAAAATTAATAGGATCCAAATCCACCACCAGCCGCCGCCGAAGCCACAGCCTCCACCATAGTTACCAAATCCTGAACCGTAGTTTGCCATAGAATTTAGTCCATTACATCCACATGTGCTGCTAGAGCTAGTACTAGTACTACTTCCATTATTACTTGAATTATTACTTGAATTATTACAGTTTAACCCTTTAATAATGTCATTAATTTCCATACATATTTCCTCCTTGGAATAATATTTAATTTTTATACTATATACTATTCTGAGGACAACCTTTTGACACATTTTTTAAAATTTTTTTAGTAATATTTTTATGCTCCAAATTACAACCAGTCGCTTAAAAATATTGCTTCTACCTCCTTAAATACTAACGGAAATTTTGTTTTTCGGTTCTTTTGCGGCACTACATTTTT
>CAKVFO010000030.1 GCA_934746785.1 uncultured Clostridium sp.
CTCATGGACATTAAAAATTAAAAAGAATGAAATTAATATTACTTCAAGCTGGAATGTAAACATTAAAGAAGAAGGTAACTATTATGTAATCACTCCAGCAAGCTGGAATTCATTTATAAAGCAAGGTGGAAATATTGAATTTGGAATTCAAGGTAATGGTGTGCTTAATAGTAACTTCAGCTATGAACTAACTTCTAAATAATAAATTTAAGGAGCTGTAAAAAAGACAGCTTCTTTTTTTCCTTACACTTCTCTATTATTAAATAATAAACTTTTTTAACTTTTTATGGTTTTAATTAACATTTTATAAAGTCTTTTACCTAAAAAACTATGAATTATTAACTTCTTATGTTAAAATATAAGAAATGTATTAACATAAATTTCATATAATTTGGAGGACAGTAGAATGCAAAACAAAACAAGAGTTGGTATAGTAGGATACGGTAACCTAGGTAGAGGTGTTGTAAACTCTATAAAGCAAAATGAAGATATGGAATTAGCAGCTGTATTTTCAAGAAGAGATAATTTAGTATTAGATGATGGTACAAAAGGAGTACATATTTCAAAACTTGAAGAATATAAAGGTAAAGTTGATGTTATGATTCTTTGTGGAGGATCTGCAACTGACCTTCCAAAGCAAACACCAGAAATAACTGCAATGTTCAATACTGTAGATAGTTTTGATACTCATGCAAATATTCCTGAACACTTTGAAGCAGTTGATACTGCTGCTAAAAAGGCTGGAACTTTAAGTATAATCTCAGTAGGCTGGGATCCAGGACTATTCTCTTTAAATAGATTATATGCTAACGCTATATTACCAGAAGGAAAAGACTATACTTTCTGGGGTAAAGGTGTAAGCCAAGGCCACTCAGATGCTATTAGAAGAGTTGAAGGTGTAAAGAACGGTAAACAATACACTATTCCTAAAGATGAAGCTTTAGAAAAAGTTAGAAGTGGAGCTAATCCTGAACTTACAACAAGAGAAAAACATCTTAGAGTATGTTATGTTGTAGCTGAAGAAGGAGCTGACAAAACTAAGATTGAAGAAGAAATCAAAACTATGCCAAATTACTTCTCTGATTATGATACAGAAGTTAACTTCATAAGTGAAGATGAATTTAACAAAAATCACTCAGGAATTCCTCATGGTGGATTTGTAATAAGAACTGGTGTTACTGGAAATGGTAACAAACACAAGATTGAATACTCTTTAGATCTTGATAGTAATCCAGAATTCACAGCAAGCGTTTTAGTTGCTTACGCAAGAGCTATAAACAAAATGCATAAGGAAGGTAGAACTGGTGCTTTAACAGTATTTGATGTTGCACCTGGATACCTTTCACCAAAATCAGCTGCTGAACTTAGAAAAGAATTACTATAATTATTAATAAGTGCTGTATCAAAATAGCTTTTGATACAGCACTTTATATTTAATTTATTTTTTCAATAACTGTATTATTATCTTCAGGATAATTTGAATCATCTGACATGGATAAAATTACATTATAAGCTAAATTAGCTATTTCCTCTTTCTTTCCATCCTTTAAGATAGAATAAATAATATCAGTAACTTTATCATTTACATCTATTTTTCCAATCTTAATTATATCTTCTAAATTATCACCTAAAACTATAATTACAATTCCTCTCATAACTGTTGAAGTTAATCCTGAGCCTCTAGTAATTATATTATCTGTATCAAATGTTAACGTAGATGCTTTTTCAATTATAACTTGTGAAATATCCTTTGAAACAGTATTTATTATCTTGTCTAAGTTTTTACCACTTTTAAAATCTTCTGCACATTGACTTACCCATGCTTCTGGCTTTTCTTCCCCTGCTAAATTTCTATAATAAACAGAATTATATAAATCTAAAGCACTTTTTTTAGTTGTACCTTTACTATATACATTAGTATTTAAAGCATTTAATACAGCATGATCTATAACCGTATTTACATAATTTTTATCCCTTAGAATCTTTTTATCTATCTGTGCTAAAACTTTAGAAACTACCTCTTTTTTTATGGCATCACTTGTTATATATAATCTTCCTTGCTTATAAAAAGATTTTCCCATAATAACTATTCTATCTTTAGATAAATCATAGTATATTTTTACCTTGCCATCTAAATCTTTTGCCGTACTTTCACTTTTAGGTAAGCTTTTTGATAATGCATCTATAACATATTCTCCGACTTCCTTATTTAACTTTTTTGTTAGATATTTTTCCATTCCACCTTCTGTATTAATTTCATCTAAAACCTTCCAAGCAAATCTCTTAGCATTTTCAGTAAAAAAAGCACTTCCAATAGAATTCTTATAACTATAACTCTTTAAATCATTTATTTTTTTACCAGTAGATATATCTTTATAATTTATTTTATCAATTAATTTAGTATTAATTTTAACAGTTTCTTTCACTTTATCATTATTATTTTCCTTTGAAAATTCCACTACTCTTGTTGGACATGGATATGTTACTGCCGAACCTGTCTCAATATCATATAAAGTATTATTCTTATCTGTCACTAATTTACTAATATCATTGGCATGCATGTGTCCCGTAAATGCATAACCTATTCCTGCATCTGCAAATTCCTTATTATAAATATCAAATTTATCAATGAGATATGGTTTTAATATTTCAGCTTGGGTATCAAAATGAGGTACAATACCATGATGCTGTAATAGTATTACTGTATCTCCTTTTTCTTTTGCTTTCTTAGCATTATCTATTATCCAGTTTTTCAATTCTTCAGATATTGCTCCTGATGTTTCATGCTCATTTTCCCCTTTTGATGTAATATCACTACTATACTTACAACTATCTACAGCTATAATTGTATATCCCTTTTTAGGAGAAACTACATAAGAAAGGCTACCTGCTTGTCCTGTTTTAGATTTAAAGGTTTCAATTGCTTCCTCAGTAGTAAATTCCTTATAAATCCTTCTAAAATCTTCTGCAGTTGTTTTTGCTGTATTAACTGCTTTTCCAGTTGAAAAATCTTTAGCATTTGAATTATTAATATCATGATTTCCATTAATCAAATAAATTTTAATATCTGTTCCTAAAGACTTTAATTCATCTTTAAGTTTCTTAAGTCTACTTGCTACCTCTTTATGGCCTTGAAGCTCTCCATCCTTTGTAATATCACCTGATATTAAAAGAACATCTGGCTTTTCTTCTTTAACTTTCTCTAATGCTCTATCTAAAATAGCCGAGCTTTCATCTAAAAGCTTCCTATCTCTTGACTTATCTGCATTATAATCATTACAATCCTTTATCATACTTGGAGAAAAATAATGTATATCTGATAATAAACTTACCTTTAAATTTGTGCTTTCAATAAAAGGGCCTTCTTCTGTAATACCTTTAATTTCATCTATATTATCTCTAATTACTGTTTTATTCTCTTCTGATTCCTTACTTTCTTTTGCCTCCACATTAACAGTATTCTTATCTTCTGCTGCTTTAGCCTTTATAGTTGAAAAATAATTTACATACTCACAACTAATTGCTACTAAAATCAATAAACTTATGATTTTATTTCTTTTTTTCATAG
Source organism: uncultured Clostridium sp. (assembly GCA_934746785.1). GTDB lineage: Bacteria > Bacillota > Clostridia > Clostridiales > Clostridiaceae > Clostridium. The sequence continues at coordinate 3,569 of CAKVFO010000030.1, forward strand.
CTTCCCTCCAAAATTTGTTATATTATACATAATAAATTATATCATCTTGTAAAATTTCTTAAGAGGAATATCGAAAAAGGTTTCATTTTTCTCGTTTGTGTACAAAAGAAAGCCATTAATAATCAGCACTCCCTCTCAAAAAAAAGTTTTTAATTCCTATGCGTTAAAAAACGTGATGTAAAAAAAGATTATTTACATCACGTTTAAATCACTTTTCTAAACAAAACTTATCCAATATAGCTTTAACTGCTTTAGCTAGATTTTTGCATCCTGTTTCCTTGCATATCTTATTCATCTTAACTTTATCATATTCCAAATTTATATATACTTTATCACTTGTAAAATGATCCTTTTGATTTTCAATAAGAGTCTTTATATCTTCTAAACAAATCTCAATTACATTTTGTATAAAAAATTCATCACTTAAATTAATATTTTCTTTATTTATTAATATATAAATGCACATTTTTCTAAAAGTGTACCCCTTCCGTCTAAAAGGATATCTATTCCAATTAATAACTTTTTGACTAACCTTTTCTTCAAGTTTTATACCATTAACTATTATTTCTAAAGACTTGCAATTTTTATTCATTTTATAAATTTGTATTTTAACATCATCACTTAAGATATTCTCTTCTAATAGCTCTCCATCTTCTTCATTGCTTTCTAAAAGCTCATTAAATACTCTAATCTTTAAAAAAGTTAAGGCATTGTTATATTTATTATTAATATATTTCTTAAATATTTCCCTATTTTTTTCTATTAACAAAGAATTTATTGATTCTTTAAAATTCTTCTTATATATTACAAAACCAACATTATCAGTTTTATCCTCTACAGGTATAGTAGAAATTAATTTCTCGTTATATACACTATCTTTATAAGTTGAAAAGTCTAATATCTTTATGGTTTTTATTTTATCTTTAACAGTAACATAATAAACTTCATGACATAAATATAATAATGATTTTAACACAGGGGAAGAAAACTCTTCCTCTTCATTAACTTCTCCATAAATGCGTAAAGAAAAGAAGCTATTAAAAATATTTATATCTACAGCTCTTTTACCTTGATTTTTAATAAAAAAATCTATAACTGTACATATACTTTCATTTAATAATGAATTATTCTTAATAACTTCTTCTTTATATCTATCTGCTTTTTCACTCATACATTCAACCTTTAATTTATATTAATACATTCTTATTATATTAAAGGTTGAAGTAATTATTACTAAAAGAAAAATACTAATGCTTTGGCATATAAGAATCTTTTCTAAATACATAAAGTGCTGCAGCACTTACGCCTAATCCTACTGCTAAGCCGCCAACTTTTAAATAATCACCTGTTTTTAAATATGTTGACTTCTTCTTTTCAGTTTTATTATTTGTTTCTGTACCCTCTGATGGCTTTGTATTATTTACATCGTCGCCAGTTGAAGTATTCCCTGAACCTGTTTCACCCTTTGAATCATCATTTTCTCCTGAATTATCATCATCTGCTGGTTCATTTCCCCCTGGTTTATCAGTTTCACCCGGTTTTTCCGTTCCATCTGGCTTATCTGTTCCATCTGGCTTATCTGTTCCATCTGGCTTATCTGTTCCGTCTGGTTTATTATTTCCATCTGGTGTTGGAGATGGTGCAGGTTTATTATTATCTACACCCTTTCCTTCAGTATAAAACTCTGAATCACCATTATATTCTACAGCAGATGCTGTAACACTTTTATTATTTAAAGTTACAAGTTTCATATCACTTGGAGTTATAGTAAATTTATCACCATCATTCCCACTTACAACTAATGTCCCAATATTAAGGATTCCATTATCATCTATTAAATTAACTTTACTAGTAACATAAATAGTTATTAAACCATTGTTATCTTTAAAATTTGCTTTACCATTAGCCTCTATCTTTTCATTCCACTTAATTGAATCTACTTTAGCTCCATCAACTTTAAAGGAAACTTGAAAAGACTTTACTATAGAATTTGTGTCTTCTACTTTTAAATTAATATTATTTTTACTTTCTTCAACTACTGCTAAGGAAGGTGTTATATCATATGCATAAACCTTAAGCGGGTTTAATAATGCGCTTCCTATTACTGCTGCAGCTAAAATATTTTTAACCTTCTTCATTATTTGGCCTCCTCACTTTCCTCTGTTAATTTAATTGTTGGCAGAATCTCCTTCACATCAACATATAAAGAATCACTTACAAGTCTTTGTCCTTCATTAGTTTCAGGATTATTTACTCTATAAAGATCAACTTTAACTTTAGAAGTTAAAAGATGCTTGTTTTCAGGTGCTATCCAATAAATAAATCTTCCATCATTTATTTCACCTAAATGTCCTTCTTCTGGTATCTCTGCTAAAATAACTTGGTCCCCGCCAACTACATTACCATTTTCATCCTTTAGTAAAGTTACATTATAAACAGGATTTCCTCTATAAACACCTGTTACAATTATAGAACCTCTTGGTATAACATCACCATTTATCTTATCGTAAACATAATCTTCACCTAAAATACCTATACTTTCTTCAGTTATATCAACATTATCTCCAGGAGGCATTATTAAATCTAACTGAGAAACATCTATTGAATTAGAATTCTTAGCTACTAACTTAACATAAGATGCATTATATGTGTAAAGAAGATTTCCTGCCTTTGAATCTTCTTCTGTGAAGTAAATAATTTCACCTTCATTCATATTTTCACCACTGTTAACTAAAGTCCAATTTTCTTTATCATTACTTACATAAACTTCATAAGCACCTAAAGGATTATCACCTGTATTTCTATACTTAATACCAGATAAAGCTAAGTTTTCACCTGTACCTACAATTATATAAGCATCTTCATTATTGTTTGTGCTTCCAGAGTAAGTTGTATTTTCATCATTATCTATTATCTTATTAAGATTTGGATTGTTTTCACCTTCACATGCATTATGATTATGTCCATCACTTGTATTAGTTTCAACTGTCCAAGATGATTTATTACTAATAGTACCATCATGAGATACCTTAACTTCACCTAATGATAACTTTTCAGTTGCATTTAAATTATTATCATAAGCAACAACTTCATAAGTTAATGCTCTATTATTTAAGGCACCCAAATAATCTGTAAATGTATTGTCAGTTGTAAATCCAACTACCTTTCCATTTCTATAGATTTCATATCCTAAAATATCACTATCATCATTTATTCCAAGGTTTAACGTTACTTCTTTAGTTGAAGCAATTTCACCCTTTGTAACATTGTTATAAGATGCTGTTACCTTAGTGCTTTCAGCTATAGATCCAACATTATTTAGAACCTTTCTTCTAGCTTCATCATTTAAATATTGAATCTTTCTCTCTTCTTTATCATAGCCTTTACTTTGAAGATAATTCTTTGTAGCTTCATCTGGAACTATTCCCCATGCAGTAAAAAAGTCTGTTAAATCTTTTCCTGCTGCATCAGATGCAAATCTTACTAATAATTGATTCTTATCTACAGAATTTTCTTCTGCAGTAGCTTGTCTATATCTCTTAGATAAACGTGCATAGAAAGTATTCTTGTTTTGTAACATTTTAGCTGTATAATCATTGTCATAAGCTAAGTGAAGCTGCCAGAACATACCTAATCCCATTCCTAAATCAGAAGTCATACCTACAGTACCTGAAGTAACCTTCTCATACATCTTTTCATAAGTATCACCATTTTCTAATCTTGACTTAGTTTTATCATCAAAAGTTTGAGCTAAATTAGCAATTATATTGTTAGTTACTTCTCCATAAGTCATCTTTGTTATTTCAGTAACATGTCCAATTTCATGAGCTATACCCCATCCAAATAATTCACCACTTGCTTCTTTAACTGTTCCATCTTCATTTACTTCAAATGGGTGCCCCTTCATTAAAGGTGCTGATGAATCATATTCTATACCAACATGGTGATTTGAAGCATACATAAAGGCACCAATAAACATTCTTTGGTATTTAATATTTATTCTGCTTGTTGGCTGTTCATCTTCCTCTAATCCTCTTTCTGAGAACTTAATATCCATTAACTGTTCAAAGGCTAAAAGTGAATTATAAACTCTATCTGCCTTTTCATCTATTGAAGTTAAATTATCATTAATTCCACTTAAAACTGCTGTAGCTGGAAGAGTTAATGTTATATTTTGGCTTTCTATATCTGTAGTATTTAATACACTTGTCTTTTCATCATATCTATAATTATTGTTACTTCTGCTTTCTAAAAACTTAGGATAATTATCTTTAATACCATCTACATAATCTTGTAAGTCAAGGATATATTCCTTTATAGCTTCTTTTGCTTTTGCTTCATCATTTTCTATTAAACCATGTACATTTAAGTGAGGTATTTTATATCCTCCACTTACTCTTATCTTAATATCTTTGTCACTTGCTGAATTTCCTGTATATCTAATATAAACATTTCCACCCTTTTCAACATCCATATTAGTTATTTCAGGTACTCTAATAACATTTTTACCCTTATTAAGTCTTTGAGTTTTTATAAAGGCACTACTTTCTCCATAATGTTGAGTAAATGCAATTTCAGGCATAGAATTTCCTTCTGTTCCAACATAAACTACTATTTCTTCTCCAGCCTTTGCTGTAATTCCAAGTGCTTGATAATCATTAGTAATTCCAATAGTATTTTTACCTTTATTAATTTCTTGGTTAACAGTAAATATATCTTCTGAAATATTCTTATCATTTAAAATATCTTCAGCTAACTGTAATTCATTTAATATACTTGTTCTTTCAGGGTGTTGTTCTCCTGAGATAGGATCTATTGCATTTGCTCTTTCTCTTAATTTATCTATTTTAGCTTGATCCACATCTTTCTTTAGAGCTATTAATAAATCATCAGTAAATAAATCTCTTGTATCATTTTCTAAAGAATCATAGTTATAGAACTTTAATTCTGAAATAGTTACAACATTTCCACCATAAACTGATGTGTTTACTTGGAACTTATTTGAAGTAACAGGTCTATTTAATTTAATAACAGCATAATTTCCATTATTATTTCTATGTATTACTTTAGCCTCTTCATAAGTCCATGAATCAGTTTCTTCATTATATACTCCTACATTAGCAAAGTAAGGAAGAGCATAACTTCCATCTAATCTTGGTATTAAAGCAATAGTATCTATTGTATACTTTTGATCAAAAGTTACAGTTGGTCCTCCTTTTCCATATTGAGCTGTATCCCAGTCATTATGTGTCCATGCTGTTGAATAATCTCCATCAACTACTGCACCTTCTGCTACTACTTCACCAGGTACTGGTCTAAATGACGGCTGAATAACACTTAATATATGATCAGTAAAAGTTTTATTTTCTACTGTAGTATTTATCAAGTTATATTTAGGTGTTACTGGTGGATTAATATTTACAGTATTTCCTCTTGAAATTATAGAAGCATTTCCTTCACCTAAATCATTTATACCAGTTAAATATACTTCGTATTCAGTATTATCCTTTAAATTTGTTATTGTATATGATAGATTTGTAATTCCTTCAATTTTAGTGAATTCTTCATCAGTTCCTGCTTCTCTATAGAAAAGATTAAATCTATCTGCATTTTTATGTTTTGCCCAAGTTACCTTTAAATTTCTATATCCATTTACAATCTTAATTCCTTCTGGAGGCTCTGGCTTTGTTTGTGGTTTTGGAATAGCTGTTACTGTGTTTCCATATCCACTTTCCCAAGCTTCATTTAAAGATTGAATGCTTATTTCATATTCATTGTAATTTTCAAGCCCTGTAAAAGTAACTGTATTAGAAGTAGTTTGAATTATAAATTCTTTATATTCATTTTTAACATATCCTGTAGCTTTAACTTCATACCCTGTTACATTAGGTTCATGATTCCAGCTTACCTTTATAGCTTCATTTTCTGATACTGCTGTTATTGATGGAATATTCATCTCAGGTGGTGCTATCTTATCCTTAGCATTATTTAAGAATTGTACCCTTGAAATTTCTACAAGATTTGTATTGCTTGTAGTACCTGTAACAACAATGCTCACCTTTTTAACAGCAACTTGTTTTCCAAGGGAAACTTTAATTGTATCTTTAACGCTTCTTCCGACACCCTTAGTAAACTCACCTTTTATCTTTTCTCCATCTGCTGTTTCAACTTCAACATAACCTGAATCTATACCATTATTTAAAGATGAATCTATTGTGATTTCTTCCATTATAGCTGTTTCTTCTAATTCTAATTGAAGTTTAGCTGGATTTGTTTCACTAATAGCTTCAGTTGTTTTAATAGAAACTTTGCTTTCTTCTTTAAATAAATCAGCTGCATTACCAGCAACTTCTTGGTTTTCAACTTCAGCAATCTTAATCTTATTAGGATCAATAATTGGGCTTGTATTTATTATTTGAATTGCTTTTCTTGTTAATCCTAAGTTATCTTGTACTATTGATAAATCTGAAATATCAAGTAAACCATCTCTATTTAAATCAAAATTATCTATAACTGAGCTTTCTTTAGAATCAATTACTGATAAAAGTTCATTATAATCTTTTTCAGTTACAGTACCATCTAAGTCAAAATCTCCATGAAGTATTGATTCTTTATCATTTATATATATTTTTTTAGAATAGTTTGCAATTTCAACTGTTTCTTCAACAGTCATAAAGCCTGTACCACTTAAATTTAAAGAATAAATATCGCATGGTACATTTAAAAATTTAACATCAATATAAAAGGTTCTTTCGTCCATTGATTTTATAGGCTCTTTATCTATACCTAATCTTGTTATTTCTGCAGTTACCTCTTTGCCATCAAGATTTAAAGTTTTAACTTCAGAAATTGTTTCTGTTCTCAGCTTAGTTTCAATAGATCCTTTCTTTGAATCTAACTTAAGATTCATATTTAAATTAGAACTTTCAATTGGCCTTGTTAAATTAACTTCAACTTCAACCATTCCTGTTAAATCATAATTTATATTTTGTACATTATCATTTCCAGAAATATTTTGAGAAGCTAAGGCTGTTACATTGCTAGTTGAAAGTGCTAGTGCCAAAAGGCATGCTATAGCTTTCTTCTTCATAATATCACTCCTAAAACACCTTTATTATCTATTTACATTATTATATTCGACACTTTTCGAGTAATATTTATAGGGTTTTAATATTTTTATTAATATTTTCGGCTGTATTATGAAGAAAAACAATCTCCATTAATTAGTAAAAGGTGAACACCCTTATCTAAATACGAATTTCAAAGGACGTCCACCTATATTTCAATAGCTTGTTTAATTTATCACTTAATTTAATAATACAGTCAAAATTATAAAATAAGATTATCTAAAAAATCGATACCTTTATCTGTTATTGCAAATACCTTTTCTTTATTTTCATTATAAAATCCACGAACAAACTCATTTTTAACAAGGAATCTAGTTATTTTATAAGTACTTTCTTCTAATAAAATAACTTCTATGTCTCCTCTTAAAAGCTTTTGCATTGGTCTTTCTTCATCAATTTTCTTTGAAATAAACTTCGAAATTCTTTTACTAATATAATCTAAAGTAAAAACTTCTTCATCTTTTGTAGCTGCAAGACTTACATGAAGAAGTATTTCTTTAACTACTTCAGTCCATTTAAGTTCTATGTTACAAATTTCATTCTTATCTTTGCTTCCTATATATTTAAAGTCAATCTTAACCATACCTTCTGTCATAATCTCTCTCCTAAACACTTTATGTAAATTTCCTATTTATTAAAATATAACCTAAAAGACAAAAGCTTTCAACTTATTATTCATAATTTTTAAAGGTTTAGGTAAAGTTTTAAAAATTATAGGTAGTATTATAGAAAGTAGAAAAACACCTGCACAGCCTGCAAATACTTCATACCTTATATTCATTCCAGTATATACTTGATAACCATGTATTGCTGCAACTGCTGCTGAAGCTAATATAAGTATCTTAGTAACTGCCCATAATACTGCATTTAACATTTCAAATATAAAAATAATAATAGAAAATATTATAATAACGGGCAAAGCTACTATTTTTAAAGGTATAGAAATATACCAAGGTAAATCAATATCATCATAATCACTATAGTTTCTTTCTTCTTCTCTATCTCTTAAGGTTCTTTCTCTTTTTCTTCTGTCCTTTTTATTTCTTGAAGATCTTTTATCTCTCTTTTTTCTATTTTCCCTTTCCTCATAATAAGGTTCTTCATCATAACCATATTCATCATAGTAATTATCATCTTCACTTTGTTCTTCTTCTAACATTTTATTAAACTCTTCTTTTGACATTACTACAGTATTTTCATTGCTAGTATTTAACCTTATTAAATCATCATGGGCCTCTTTTAATAATTTTTTAAAAGATTCAGCATTTTTTTCATTAACTACTTCTTTATCAATCTGTCTTAGTTTGCTTTCATATACATCCTCTATTTCTTCTAAAGATGAGTCTTTACTAACACCTAATACTTCATAACTATCCATCATCAACTGCTCCTAACATTAAAAAGTAAAATCTTCAATTTCCTATAGGTCAAAAAATAGCATCGTTTGTAATTAAAGTCAAGTATATGTCTATAATTTACTTCTTGGGTACTCACATACTAATCTTGCATTAATACAGCTATTATTGACCGGTAATTACTTTTCACCATAATTTTTTATATATTTAACTTCAATTTTTATATCTTTATAACATTTAGAAAATTGTTGTAACACCAAATAACAACTAGGGCATGGCTGCCACTTAGTTATTAGTGTTAATTTTCCCTCTGCACTAATAACTTTATTTTCAATTTCCTTATTTATTGTTTCTATAATCTTCTTTTCACTATCATTAACACGATTATATCCAAAACCCATCTGGCCAAGTTTATTTACTTTACAGCTTTTAAATACTGCCTCTTCTTCTTTTGGTGCCTTTGAATAACCTTCTATATCATTTTTCCCACTTATGGCTTTATATTTTTTATTATTAAAATATGCAGCTGCCATATTGACTGAGTCTTGTATTGCATTACTTTGATTTATCTTTAAACAATTTCTACCTTCTTCTATAAGATATTTATCTAAGTTCTTTAACAAACGTTTTAACCTAAAAAGGTTACTATTTAGAAAATTATGATATTCTACTGTACCAATTGAAGCTTTAATATAAGCTCTATCCTTTTTATGATTTAAATTTATTATTAAAGTTTTTAATTCTTTCTCCTTATCATAGCTTTCAATTAAATTATCATTATTACTACATAAAATCTTTTTTAATAATTCAATGTCTTTTGTATATAAATAATCCTTTTTAATTTCTTCTTCAATTTCAGTTAACAGTTCTTTTTCTTCATCTTTAATATCTTTACAAAACTTATTATGTAACTTCTCTATCTCTTCACTTCCACGATAATCAACAGCTTTATTTAAACTTTGGTCCCGATCAAATTCTACTCTTTGTATAATAAGTTTATCTATATCTTTAAATTTATCATATAAATCATTTTCACATTCATCATAATCCTTGATTTTCTTAAGGTAATCGATAAAATCTTCTTTACTATCAACTTTAAATTTAATATCATTATGAAAATAAATATCTATAACTTCTCTAAACCTTTCATTAGAATTTTCTAAAAGTTTTATAGCTTCTTTTTTACTATTTATTATTATTCTATTTTTCTTCCTGTTTCTTGCCTTTATCTTACTTTCCATTATAATCCCTTTATCTAAAAATATTTTACATAGTAAATAATTATATTCTTTAAAGATACTTTTATCAACAATTATATCACTACTTTTATTTGTATATATGAAAAATTCTTAGTATAATGTTTAAATAAGGAGTGATAACTTTGAATAAAGATCTTTTAATAAGAATTTTAGGTAAGGAAAATGCCATAAAATTTGATGATGAAGTTTATAATCTAAGACTTATCATAGAAGACCTCAAGCCCTTCACCATTCTAAAGAAACCTATTAATGAAGATGAATCTCATAACTTTATAGAAAAACTTATGTTAACTTCTATTACTATTGATATTTTATCAAAAAAGTTAGATTCTATAACAAACTATACTAATAGCAAGAATTATTTAAAGAAATATATTAATGGCATTTATCTACATTCAAATGAATTATGTAATGCACTTAAATCTAATAGTATAAAGGATTTAACTTATCATAGAAATTGTCTTGCTGACTTAGTCTTATCTTATTAAACTACACAAAATTGTATGGCTCTATACTTTAAAAGGTATGCTTTCTATAGGTTGAAAAAGGTAATGCATCACTCTTTTTAGATACATTACCTTTTTTAGTTAATCATATATATCTGAGAATTCAATATTTATTTTTTCAATTATATCTGTTGAATATTCAAATTTATGCTTATCAGGGCCTTCACTATCAGCTAATAGTTTATCTGGAATCTTTACAACTACCTCTGTTCCTTTTTCCACATCTTCAAAGTAAACTATACCTTCATGCTGCTCGACAATAGCTTTCACCAGAGAAAGGCCTATTCCACTGCCTTCTCTTGCTCTATTTAAACTTTTATCCTCTTGCACAAAAACATTAAATACCTTTTCTCTACTTTCAACTGGTATTCCGATACCATCATCCTTAACTCTTATAACTACATACCCATCTTCTTCGTCAATATATACAAGAATATTCCCTTTTTCTTTAGTAAATTTAATTGAATTCGATATAAGATTTAATATTATTCTCTCCACGCCATCCTTATCACACTTTATGTATTTTTCTTCAATCATGGTATCAAATAGAATATTTATATTTTTATTTTCAACATATTTAACTACTGACATAGTTATATCTTCAACTGTCTTTACAATATCAACATCTCTAAAATTCATTTTCATAAATCCAGAATCTAACTTAGTCATATCAACTAAATTGTTTGTAAGTCTTAATATTCTAAAACAGTTTTGCTTAATCATTAAAGTATATTTATTATAATATTGAAGTAATACATCCTCACCACAGTCTCTCTTTGATTCAATAAGCTGCAATCCTGAAAAAATAATATTTATTGGTGTCTTAATTTCATGTGATAAATTTGCAAAAAATTGTGTTCTAAGCTTGTCTATTTCATGAAATTCTTCAATATGCTTAGATATATTTTCAACCTGCACTTCTAAATTAGTTTTTGCCTTTAGAATTGCATTATACTCTACAAATAAACCTATAGGTACAATATATAGCGCAAAGCAGAATAACCATTTTTCATTTAAAAATATTATTCCATCATAACTTGTTAATTCTTCATAAAAAATAGAAATTCGTCTTATACTTAATATACATATACTTGATAAAAATATTAGTTCAATAAATTCTTTTGTTTTTATACTTCTTATAAATGTTATTATAACAAATACTGCCATAAAAACTATTCCACACATAAATATTGTATTAAAGTATTTATAACTAAATAACTTGTAAGCAACTTTTTCATTTGTTAAAAGAAGAAAACCATCAAGTATAGTAAATGATAGTATTGAAATGAAACTATGTTTGCTTGTCCATTTTATAATTGGTTTTATTTCAAGAGCAATAACTATAAATATTAAATTTCTCAAAATAAGTACTAATGGTACTATCCTATCAACATCTGCATAAAAAGATTGAATATGTGTAAAAGTGTTATCATAAAGTAAGCTTAAGAAAAATAGCATATAACAAATATAATTATCTTTCTTAGTTATTATGTAATATACTAGACAGCTTGGAATAACTAATACTGTCATCATAAAATTTATACCTTCTACTTCTCTTACAAAAACACGTCCTAATGCTTTATATAAAATGAGCAGTGGTATATACATAGCAATATATTTGCTAAAGGTTATTAATCTAATTCTGTCTCTCATTCCCAAGTTATAACTCCCCTTTTTTGATTATATCTTTAATTATATTTTACAATAACTTGTACTATATGTCAAATTATGTTGAAAAAACCTGCATATATTTATGCAGGTTTAAATTTCTATTCTATTAAATTTTTCATTTCTGACGCTATTTCAGGTTTGTTCTCTTTTAAAACATTATATTGCTTACGTCTATGTTCCATTATATGTTCATAGATTTCAGGATTTTTCTTTTTTAACAGCTTTTCATATTTTTTCCTTTTTTCAACATACCTATTATAAGCTTCAATATTTTCTTTTCTCATCCTTCTCCAAAGTTTAACTCTATGTTCCATTATATTAGCTTCTACATCATCAACTGGCTGTCCAAGCCTTGCAGCTATTTCATTTAGATGTCTTTCTAAATGTTCTAAAAGTTTATCTTGATCAAAGCACCCTAAATGTTTCCAAGTTCTCGTTTTTAAATCAATGTCTATTTCTGGTGTTAACTGTTCTGTAATCTTTGTAAAATTCTTAATTATTTCTTTTACATGCCTTTCCATTTGTTCTTCAGCATCATCACCAAAAGCCCATTCAAATTCTTCTACAATTTCCTCTTGTATCATTAAAGCTTTACTTTTCTCTTGAATTTCTCCATCTACTGGATAAGGTGGCAGCATACCTGCTTCCATAAGGGCAGATTTTATATTCTTTCTTACTACCCCTTCTTCAATTAAATAGCCAAGATCTAACTTCCTAAGTTCATCATTTAGTTCTCCAATATGTTCTGTAATATAGAATTGTATATTGTTTTCTTTACATTTCTTATATAAAATCTCTAACCTTTCAGCAGCTGTAGTATCAATACTTGAAATACCACCAGCATCGATAATAATAACCTTTGTATTTTCTTTTACAGCACTTTCAATATCATTTTGAAAAGTATTTACATTAGCAAAGAATAAGCTGCCGCTAAATCTATAGATAAGTGTATCTGTAATTTCTTTAGCATCACGATTTCTTTTTAAATCATAAAATGCATCTTTACCTGGAATAACTCCTAAAAAACTTCTTGGCGGCACTGCTGATTTTAATACCATTGCTCCAAAGGACAATAACACTCCTATTACAACTCCATAAATTGTTCCTAAAATTAAAACTCCAAAGAAAGCTCCCATAAATATAAAGAACTCTGTTTTATTTATCTTATAAAGTTTTCTAGCTAAATGAAATTCTAAAACTCCTATTAAAGCTGAAATTACAATAGCTGTCAAAACTGGCACTGGAAGATAACCTATAAAATCTGTAGCAAATAGCAAAACCATTGCCATTACAATTGAAGCTGTTATAGAAACAACCTTTGTTCTTCCACCATACTGTTCACTCATTACTGTTCTTGAAACACTTCCATTTACAGGACAGCACCCAACAATTGCAGATGATAAATTGCTTAATGAGAAAGCAAGTATCTCCCTATTTTCGTTTATTTTATAATTATTTTTTATAGCAAAACTTGTTTCTGCAAGTAAAGATTCTGCAAGTATAACAACTGCAATAGGTAAACTTAACATAAATCCATCTTTAAAATGAATAGCTGTAAAATTTGGTATGACTATATTAGGTAATCCTCTATTAACTTGTGATAAAAGAGCTACTCCATATTCATCAACATGGAATATAATTGTACTTAAAGCTCCTAAAATCATAACAACTAAGCTCATAGGAAACTTTGGAACAAGCTTTTTAGAAATCATTATAACAGCCAATGATAAAACACCCATTAAAAGTGATAAATAGTTTATGTTCATCAAAGCTTTTAATATATGTTCAGCTAGCTCAAAAAGTTCTCCGCTTCCTGCATTAGATCCTAATATTTTAGGAACCTGCATTAATATTATAGTTGTACCAATACCAGTTATAAATCCTCCCATAACAGGACTTGAAATATAATTTACAAGTCTTCCAGCTTTAAATATATAAAATATAAATAGCCATATGGCAGTATAAAAGGTTAATATAGGAATCATATTAACTGCTGCTCTGCTGCCTTCTGTTATTTCTAAAGATAGTAAGACTCCTCCCATTAAAGCTGCTGGTGCTGCATCCACTCCAAAGATAAACTGAGGAGATGATGACACTAATGCAAATATCAAAATAGGAAGCACTGAGCCATAAAGTCCATATACTGCTGGCAGACCTGCAATCTGTGCATATCCCATTCCTATTGGTATAGAAATAGCTGCAATCATAATTCCTACAAAAACATCTTTAAATAATATTTTTGTATTTAGTCTCTTCCTCATAACACACCTCTTTTGTTTTGTATATTAATTACTACATAATACCTATAGTTTTTAAACATGTCAATCACATTCTTTTATATACGAAATCCACAATAATGACCTTCATATACTTTATCTAAATGTAACTTTAAATTTCTTCCATTATAACTATAATTTGAATCTATTGTATCTATGGGATTTATGCATATACTTTTCATTAATTTCTTATCACTTATTAATTTTTCTTCAAAATCTTTTCTATGCCTGCCTATATTGAGTTTAGTATTTTCATCCTTTGACATAAGATAACCAGAATATTTTCTATACATAGTTTCAATCTCAACATATAGTCTCTTATCCTCCTTGTTTAATAACTTAATTATCATTTTACCCTTCATTAACAAAACCCCACATAATTATTACTCTTTATTATTATGTTTATTTTTGATGTAAAATAACAGTTTTCTTAAAAATCAATAGAATTCTATTTTATTACTTCTTTAAATTCTCTTCTTTCCATCTTTGATATTCCTTAGGCATACATTTAGCACATGGTCTATATCCTGCCTCTATTGCTGTTTTCTCATCTAAAAAAAATACTCTATATTTGATATACTGACCTTTTGCAATATATCTTGATGCTGAAGGGCAATCTAACTTCCCATATATTTTTAACTTTTTATGGCCTCCTAAAGTTCCTTTAACTTTACTTTCATATTCCTTTCCTTCTGAGTTAATTAAACGATAAGTCCTCTCCATACAAAATTCTCCTTTTATATTTAAAATTTATTATTACAATTATATATGCTTTATCAAATATTTTAAAGTTTTCGTTTTAAGAGAGTAACACAGTACTTATTTTCAAAAAACTTTGAGCAGCATGTTTTAATTAAATTTAACATGCTGCTCTTAATTCTAAAAATTTATTTCTTACATTTTTATATTATTATTACATCTCATAAACTTTTTCTATTTCTTCTTTTGAATAGTCCAACTTAAAATAAGAAATTTTCTTTATATTTTACTCCCCTATGATAATCTTTAAACATGCAATAAATTCTTGCTGTATGAATTATTTGATTAGATGGTGAAAATGTTACATCTAAATAGCTCGATAAAGGAATACATGGCAGATCAAACAATTCTCCTGCTAATTCACAAATCTTTATACTATAATCTTCTGGTATAGAACCAATGTAAATTTCCGATTTTCCACCTAAAGCATAAACTGAATGGCCATATTCTTTTAAGCTAGCCACACTATGTACTCTCTGAAGGCCAAATAAAACAGCGCCTTTTTCTATTACTTCATGAAAGGCAAATTCTGCTCCGCCACTTCCTGGTACTATCCCTATATACTGTCCTTCTTTTACATATGGACTTATCATAGAAGCTATTTTAGGAAAACAGTGTGCAGGAGTTGTAACCCATACTAAATCCTTATTTAATACTGCTTCTTCAATATTATCAGTAATATTTGATTTATATCCCCCTTTTCCTGACAATATATTTATTCTTTTCTTAAAATATCAAGAGTGTGAGCTGCTGCTCCTAAAAGTTCTGGTCTTTCACATGTTGCTAAATGATATTCTATAAACATCTTAAAACTTTCTTCATCCATAGCTTTAAGCTCAGGTCTTAAATAATCTGCTGGGCCATCAGCTGAAATAAGCTTAATTCTCTTAAGACCTCCAGTAGCTTCTGCTATCTTTTCTATATCATCAATTCTTACATAAGAGAATAAATCTTCTGGATTTGATAAAGTTTGAAAATCTTCTGATAGTTTTCCATTCTTCACAGCCTCTTTAATATTCCCTTGTCTAAAGCAGTAAGTAATAACACTAAATTCATTCATACAATAAGCTATCAATATAGTTCCACCTTTTTTAGTTACCCTTTTAGCTTCAGTTAAAGCCTTAACCTTATCTTCAAAGGTAAAAAGATGGTACATTGGTCCAAAAATCATAGTAACATCAAAATGATTTTCTGGAAATCTAGATAAATCTAAAGCTGTTCCTTGAAATGCCTTAGCACTGCTTCCTTTCGCTTTTAAAGTACCAAGATTATGTTTTACAAGTTCAACTGCTGTTACATCATAACCTTCATTTGCAAGAGCTACTGAATATCGTCCTGTACCTGCTCCAACATCTAAAAGTTTAGCACTTTTATCTTCACCTAAATACTCATGTATATATTTCATAGAAGTTATATATTCAACTTGACCGTGTCTTCTAGTTAATCTTTTATCTTCACAAAATTTCATATAATAATCATTTAATAAATCTGCCATTTTTTCTTATGCTCCCAATCTATTTTCATATTTCATCTACTTATTATATAAATTATAAACAAGTATTGTCTATCTATTTTTACAAATTAATAAAATTAACTATTTTCTACAAACTAAACAGCATAACTAAAATTCCTGTAAGAAAACATATTGGAATTCCTATAAACATACCTTTTAAACTTTCTTTTATATGAAAAACATAATTATGATATTCATCTTCCATATCCTCTGTTCCTGGTATAATTATTCTCTTACTATGGCAAAAACATATATAGTCTAATATAAAAGCATCATACCAATCTACAATTGTCCATAATAAATAACTAGTTAAAAAGCCTCTAAGAAAAGTTTTTTCTTTATTTATAAGTATAAGGAATGCTGCAAGAATTATAGCAAAAAAAATTGATACTGTTACTTTCTTTATTATTGTACTTCTTGAACCCTTTGTTTGTTTATCAGTAATTAATCCTAATTCTTTTACCCTTTCAATTATTGCAGGAGGATAATTATAAATCTGACCTAACGGATTTTTTAAAACTACAGGCACAATAATTAAAGTAAACAATAAACATAATGCTATTGATTCAATTAGTATAATCATCTCACTCACTCCTTTACATATCTTACTTTATTCATATACATGCTTTTAGTTAATTATACCATTTGTTTATACTTATCCGAATAATTATTAAATTTTATTGATATAGATAAAGACTACTCCAAAGTTTAAATTCATCTTCTTTAGAATTTTTAATTGTCTTACATTCATCATTAAAAACAAAAACTTCTTTATTATCTTCTTTATACTCATTCCACTTTACAGGTATATTACCATTTGGATCTCCTGTCTTTATAAAATTAACAAAGGAATTATGAGTATATTCATGTATCTTCATCTTTCTCTTTTTAGATGTAAAGTCATGAAGTCTTGCCATTTCACCCTTCCAAGTATCAAGTGCTGGACATATATCTGTCCCATGAATAGAATTTAATCTCAATATTTTTTCTATACCTGTTTCAAAATCAAAGCGATAAGAATATACTGTATTATATTTACTTTGATTTAAACAGCATCTCATTGTATCTATTAAGAACATCCTATCTGTGGCAATTTCATTCATTGCATCTTTTTCTTTCTTATCTCCATAAACCTTTTTAAAATCATCAAAATATTCTAAATAATTATTATATTCCAGCATAGCATTAAGTTCTTCCCAACTTCTTGGTACTATCTTTAATCTATAAAATAATCTTCCATCATCTTTACAGGTACCAAACATACATTTTATATCCTTAGAAACACCTTTTTCTAAGGCTTCCCATGGCTTTTCTGGCACTAAGTCATCTATCACTGGTCCTGGTATAAGTATACCTGGATAAAATTTATTATTTTCAAATACCAATTTAGTTCCTGCTGCTAATTCTTCTACTGACATTTCTCTAAGCTTTGAAATATTTTCTTTATCCAACTTTAATCCCTTTAAGTATAGCTCATTATTTAATTTATGAGTTTTACCTTTATCAGCAAAGCTCTCTAAATCATATTCTGGATTAGAACTTCCCCCAATGTGATTTGCTCCACCGTATATCCACACAAACACAGGAGCTTTTTCTGCTTTTTTTGGTGACCATACATTTAAATAAAGGCAGTCTTCACTTTCATCTCCATTTTTCTCTTTAGTTTTTTTAGGTCTTGATGCAAAAAAATTACATGGTTTTGCACTCATTTTCTTACATTCTTTAACTTCTGACCATGGCTCTGGTTCCATAGCTCTTTTAAATCTTAATTCTCCTATTGGAGGCTTTGCAAATGGTATTCCAAAACACTTAAATATACCATTTTCAACAAAGCCTTCAACCTGTCCATATTTAGTTTGTCTTATGTTTTTCATAATTCTCAAATACCCTTCTTCTTTTCCAGCTTGTCATTTAACTTAATAATTATTTATAAATCACACATACCTAACTCTTTTATATTTATACCATTATGTAATTATACCCAAAAAACACCTATAACTCAATACATACATATCTATGAATAGATACAAATTCCTTAAATTTATAGTATCCAACAATATAGGAAGAACATCTTACAAACACAATAACAATAGTTAAAATAAAAGAAAAATACACTTACTTCACAAGGTTAAGCAATCTTTTGCTTTCTTCCAAAGCTTTTATAAAGCATAAGCATAATAACAATCGATATTACTCCCACACCCCCAATTATATATGGAAAAAGAACTATCCGTCCAAATATATTAAAATCTGTATACATATTTAATATATATCCACAAGTGCCTTGGAAGGTAACTAACTTAGGAAATACTTCTAATTTTATATCATTATTTATTGACTGAAACTTATTTGCTATTTCATTGCCATCATTTTTACGAAAACATCCACAATACACATTCAAAAAATATTTTTCCTTTGAAGATTCTTCAGTATCATAACTTTTTCTCCATAACTCTTCTATATCATTTTTAGTATAAGAATCACTCATATAGTTTTAAGCAATTTTCTGTTTCTTTCCAAAACTCATATAAACTATAATCATAACTATAATTGATAAAACAGATATAAAGCTTATTACATAAGGATAAGTAACTGCATTTCCTAATATATTAAAATCCGCATATTCCTCTAATATATTTTTTCCACTAAAAATCTCAGCAAAATTAATATGAGACCATACATAACCAATAGAACCTGACAATTTAACAAACATAGGTAATAAATATAATGAAATAGGCACTATAAATGATGCAATAATATTTTTAGTTAATAGTGAAGTTAATGCTATAATTAAACCAAATACTAAAGTTCCTAGATAGCTAAAGGCTAAACTTCCTAAGTAGTATTCATTAATGGATAAATTATATATAGACCTTGATATAAAGCTATAGGGTTTATCTCCATTAGGTAATCCAAGATAAATTGTTGATATTAAAAAGACTACAGTAACAAAGGCAAATACTATTGTTGAATAAATAAATACCGATATTATTTTTGCAGTATTTAACTTAGTTTTTCCATTTTTACTACTTAAATTAATATATGAAACTCTAGTTGAATATTCTTTAGAAAAAATTCCAGCAAGACCTAAAGTAAGAAGAAGCATCTTCATTATAGCTGCTACATTCAAATCTAATACATTACGGCAATCTCCTATATATAAGCCTTCTTTTTCAGGTAAAGCTTCTAATAATTCTTTTTGTTTTGTTATACTATTATATTGAAAATCATCTTTCTTATTATTTTCCTCCATATCTGATAACTTTTCATTTATAAAATCTAATCTATTATCTACACTCTTATCATCACTTTTGACAAAACAATTAGAATATACATTTAGCAAATGTTCCTCTTTTGTAAGTTCTTCATTATTATTAAGTTTTTCTATCCCTTCATCTATTAATTTATCTATATCTTTTTTGCTATAGCTGTCACTTAAATAATTCTCAGCAATTTCCTGTACTTCTTCCCTTGATCCAATATCCTCCTTGAACTTTACACACCTTACAATATCAATACCTGCAATAAATATAAATACTGCTAAAGCTGCTATATAAAGTCCCTTATTCCTAAAAATCTTTTCAAGTTCAAATTTAATTAGCTCTATCATATTCCTCTCCCCCCTCTTCTCCAAAGTAATATAAAAACATATCTTCTAAATCTGGTTCCTCTTCAAAGGTCTTTATATCAGGCTTTTTATCTCCAACAAATCTTACTTTTATAGAATTTCCCTCAGTAAAGGTTTTAGCAATTTTATAATCTTTGCTTAACTTAAAAAATTCCTCATCAGAAACTTCTGCTTTCCATACCCTTCCCCTTATCTTTTCTACCAAATTATAAGGAGTATCTTTTTCAACAAGCTTTCCCTTAGACATAATTATTATTTCATTAGCTAAAGATTCTAAATCTGAAACTATATGAGTTGAAAGAATTACTATTTTATCTTTAGAAAGCCTTGAAATCAGGTTCTTAAATCTTATTCTCTCCGTTGGATCAAGGCCTGCTGTTGGTTCATCTAAAATAAGAATTTTAGGATCATTTAAAAGAGCCTGGGCAATACCTAAACGCTGTTTCATTCCTCCTGAAAAACCTTTTATTTTACGTTTTCTATCCTTCTGAAGATTTACAAAGGTTAATAAATCATCTATTCTTTCCTTAGCATCCTTCTTATCAATGCCCTTTAAAGCTGATGCATAATATAAAAACTTTTCTGCTGTAAAACTTCCATAAAAGCCTATATCTTGAGGAAGATAACCTATTAAATCTCTATATTCCTCTCCCATTGTTCTTTTATCTTTACCATTTAAATAAATATTACCTTCAGTTTCATAAACAACATCTGCTAACATCCTCATAAGTGTAGATTTTCCTGAACCATTTGGGCCTAATAAACCATATATCCCCTTTTCTAAAATAATAGAAAAATTATCTACTGCTATCTTATCTTTGAACTTTTTACTTAAAGACTGAATTTTTAACTCCATAATATATCCCCCTCATAATTTTTCTCATTTTTATAATATTTAAATAAAGCTCCTATACATGCAGCTATTGAAATACAAATTGCTAAAGTTAAAGTAATATTAGAACTTTTCTCTAAAATTCTACTTATCTCACCATAGAATAAATTTAATACTCCTATCCATATAATTGAAAGACCTATAGATGTGTATATAGTTGGTATTTTATTGTATAAGACAAGCTCCATTGAGAAAATTATACTCATTGGAACTATCCATGATGTAAGGCACTTCAAAAATACTCCATTATCAACATTACACAAAGTAACAGTAAAAATAGTATTAATAAAGAAACTTATACCTAGAATAATAATAGCTCTAGCTAAGGTAACTAAAGAATAAGAATATTTAAAACTTTTTTCTAATTCCCATACCTTTTCTCTCTTGCTTTTACTTAACTCAATTAAGCCTATAATTGATGGAATAGGTGTAATAATAGATATTGCATGATACATAGGTATAACAAGATTATTTATAGCTATAATTCCTAAAAGTATTAACATTAATGAAATAGCAATATACTCTCTGCTTATAAATGTAATTTGATTTTTTATAACCTTAAGAAGAGGATATCTTTCTTTTTCCTTTGGCATATATTCCTTTAATATATCAATTGTCTCTTCCATTTTTTCTTCAGAAGGTTCCTCTACCACATAGCTTTCTAGAAAGTCACTTATTTCTTTATCATAGGATTCATCATCTAATAGATTTCTTTTCACAAGTTTCACCTCCAAAAACCTTCTTTAAATTTTTCATTCCACTAAAAAGCCTTGATTTAACTGTATTTTCATTTTGTCCAGTAATTGAAGCTATTTCTTTAATCTTCATATCATGATAATACTTTAAAATAACAGCTTCTCTTTGATTTTCCGGCAGACTTTCAACAGCCTCTTTAACAACTTTTCTCTTTTCATTCTTCTCTAAAATATCAATAACATTTTTATCATCTTCTAACTTTACATCATCAATATTTGAAGTCTCATTTCTTTGTTTATAAGTATTGCTTTTAAAGTAATCTTTACAAGTATTTGATGCTATCTTTAAAAGCCAGGACTTAAAATTACAATTCTCAAATTTAAATCTATTTAAGTTTTTCATCATTTTTATAAAAACTTCCTGAGTTATATCATAGGAAAGATTGTAATCACCTGTAAGTCTGTAAACAAAGGTTTGAACCATTTTATAATGCTGCCTAACTATAAGTTCCATGGCTGCACTATTTCCTTTAAGTATTTCTTTAACTAGAGCTTCTGAACTTTCTCCCATATCTATGTTTTGGCCCCCTTTCACTTATATAACGATGTAACCTTTAAAAAGGTTTTGTAAAAATATATATTTTTTTCTAAATTCTAATAGCCTGCAACTGTTGCTCCTATACCAAATTCCAAAACAAACAATAAAATTTGTAATTAAAATATATAATCACTCCCAAATTCTAAGAGGTACGATTTAGAATTTGTTCCTTCATTCCTGCATTCTGGAAAGTCCTACATTTGAGATAATACTCACAAGAGAAATACACTTACTTCCCCAAGTACATTTGTTTCTACATTAAAAAAAGCCCTAACCTATGGCTAAGACTTTCTACGAATTGCCTCATTTAATTTTTCTAAAAATTCTCCTACTGCTTTTCCCTTATCTAGCTCTTCAGAGACAATAGTTGTTATCTTATATTTATCCTCTAAAATCTTTCTTTGAACCGGATTATTTTCTGTTAAAAACATGTATGAGTCAGGTCTATTCTCCGAACCTTCTACATTTGTCCATAATGTATTAAGCTTATAGAACATATACTTAAGATTGTTATCTCCAAAGCCATAACCTAAAAATAAGAAAGACTTAGTTAAAAGATCCTTTCTTAATAGAATGTCTAAGGCATTCTCAAAATCATATCTCTTATAGTAACTGCTCTGGGTTAACACAAGATTTTCAGGTTCCTTTATATCACCATGAAACTTTACTATATGAACTTTATCTGGATCTGATTTACTTAAAGATTGCAGGCTGCATATAGTTTCAGCCTTTTTACTGCTATGTATTTCATATGCCTTTTCTAAAATTCTATCGTAATTAGTAGTCTGAACCTCCCACGACTAAACTCGCAAGGTTCTTGGTCGATAGTGCTAAACACACTAAGCATAACCAAGCTATCCCCGTAGTTCCTACGGTTCTTATATATATTATCTATATAATAA
>CAKVFO010000031.1 GCA_934746785.1 uncultured Clostridium sp.
TACTTTACCTTCTAAGAATTCTAATGAAGCTCCACCACCAGTTGAAATGTGGCTCATCTTATCTCCGAATCCTAATGTATTAACAGCTGCAGCTGAATCTCCACCACCAATTATAGTAGTAGCATCTGAATCTGCCATAGCCTTAGCTACTGCAATTGTACCCTTGTTGAAGTTTTCAAATTCGAATACTCCCATTGGTCCGTTCCAGATAACTGTCTTAGCTTCTTTAACTGCTTCAGCATATAAAGCTTCAGTTTTAGGTCCGATATCTAATCCCATGTTTCCAGCAGGAATGTTTTGATCTTCTGTTACAGTAGCAGCTACATCTTTGAATTCAGTTGCAACTCTGTGGTCTACTGGTAATAAGAATTTAACACCTTTTTCTTCTGCCTTAGCTATCATTTCTTTAGCGTAATCTAATCTATCTTCTTCAACTAATGAAGTTCCGATTTCGTATCCTTGAGCTTTTAAGAATGTGTAAGCCATTCCACCACCGATGATGATAGTGTTAACTTTGTCTAAAAGGTTATTGATAACTGCGATCTTATCAGAAACTTTAGCTCCACCTAATATAGCTACGAATGGTCTTTCTGGAGTTTCAACAGCATCTCCTAAGAACTTTAATTCTTTTTGGATTAAATATCCGCAAGCAGCTGTATCTAAGTAGTCAGTTACACCAACAGTTGAGCAGTGAGCTCTGTGAGCTGTACCAAATGCATCGTTAACGAATACTTCAGCAAGTGAAGCTAATTCTTTAGAGAATTCTTCACCGTTCTTAGTTTCTTCTTTTCTGTATCTAGTGTTTTGTAGTAAAACTACATCTCCATCCTTCATTTCTGCAACTGCAGCTTTAGCGTTATCTCCTACAACGTTGTCATCAGCAGCAAATTTAACTTCTTTTCCTAGCATTTCGCTTAATCTCTTAGCAACTGGAGCTAAAGATAATTCTGGCTTTGGTTCTCCCTTTGGTTTACCCATGTGTGAGCAAAGGATAACCTTAGCACCATTTTCTACTAAATACTTTATAGTTGGTAATGCACCGTTTAATCTGTTTTCATCAGTTATAACGCCATCTTTTAATGGTACGTTGAAGTCACATCTTACTAAAACTTTTTTACCCTTTACTTGGATATCTTCTATAGTCTTCTTGTTAAAGTTCATTCTTTTCACCTCAAAATTTATTTATAATTCAAAAATGGTCCGGTCTTATAAGTATGCCTTAGAGACCGGACCCTTTATAGGATCTTATAAGATTGCTTTAAAAAGCTCTAAATATCCTGTTTATTAAATACTAATTAAGCTAATTCAGCGAAGTATTTAATTGTTCTAACCATTTGGCTAGTGTATGAGTTTTCGTTATCGTACCAAGATACTACTTTAACTAGAGTAGTTCCATCACCCATATCCATAACCTTAGTTTGAGTAGCATCGAATAATGAACCATAAGTGATTCCTACGATATCAGAAGAAACTAATTCTTCTTCAGTGTATCCGAATGATGCAGAAGCTGCTGCTTTCATAGCTGCATTTACATCTTCTTCAGTTACCTTACCTTCTACAGTAGCGATAAGTTGAGTTAATGAACCAGTTGGAACTGGAACTCTTTGAGCACATCCATCTAATACTCCGTTTAATTCTGGAATAACTAATCCGATTGCTTTAGCAGCACCAGTTGAGTTTGGTACTATATTAACAGCTGCAGCTCTAGCTCTTCTTAAATCACCTTTTCTTTGAGGTCCATCAAGAGTCATTTGATCTCCAGTGTAAGCATGGATAGTAGTCATGTATCCTTTCTTAATCTTAGCTAACTTGTTTAATGTATCAGCCATAGGAGCTAAACAGTTAGTTGTACAAGAAGCTGCAGATATAACTGTATCTTCCTTAGTTAATGTATTTTCGTTTACGCTGTATACGATTGTTGGAAGGTCGTTTCCTGCTGGTGCAGATATAACAACTTTCTTAGCACCTGCTTCAATGTGAGCAGAAGCCTTAGCTTTTGAAGTGTAGAATCCTGTACATTCTAATACTACGTCTACATCTAAGTCTCCCCATGGAAGTTCCTTAGCATCAGCCTTAGCGTAGATTTTGATTTCCTTACCATCAACTGTGATTGAATCTTCTCCAGCTGTAACTTTGTCAGCTAAAGCATATCTACCTTGTGCTGAGTCATATTTTAATAAATGAGCAAGCATCTTAGGGCTAGTTAAGTCGTTGATTGCAACTACATCATAACCTTCTGCTCCGAACATTTGTCTGAATGCAAGACGTCCAATACGTCCAAAACCATTAATTGCTACTTTTACATTTGCCATTGTAAAATTACCTCCTAAAAATGTATTTATAAAAATTTTTTTTATAAATTAGCTTGTTTGTAATGTATCCCTCTTCAAAATTTCCAACATTTTTCTACCTGCTGCTTCATCTGTAACAAGGATTCCATTAATATTATTACGTTGAGTTGAAATTATGGACTCTACTTTATTTTTTCCACCTGCCACAGCAATATGTATATTAATTTTTCTTGATGCATTAATACCTAATCCTATTGGCGTAGTTTGTGATACAACCTGTGAATCTTTGTCAAAATAACATCCAAATGCTTCACCTATTGCGCCTAATTTTTCAAGTCTATTAATTTCTTTTTCTGATGCTCCTCTTTTTATTGCCATTTTTCTAGCATTACCAATACCATATATTAATATATCAGCATGATGAATGCAATCAATAACTTCTTTTATTTCCTTTTCTTTTAAGAGACTATCTAAAATCTCCGATGAAAGATTTTCTGGAATATGAAGGAGCTTGTAAGTTCCATTTAACTTTTTTGCCAAAGATGCTGCTAAAGT
The DNA here is from genome assembly GCA_934746785.1 of uncultured Clostridium sp. GTDB lineage: Bacteria > Bacillota > Clostridia > Clostridiales > Clostridiaceae > Clostridium. Next base: position 2,847 of record CAKVFO010000031.1, read on the forward strand.
ATTAGCCTGAGTTTCAACTTTCCTCCCCATGCCTCCTCTAGCTGGAACCACTAATATATTTGAAAAGTTATTTAGCCTTGGAAAGGCTTCCACAACTTCCTTAAGCGTACTTCCACCAGTTAAAGCTATTATACTATTATCTTTAATAATATCTTTAACATAGTTTGAACTTGCTTTACCAAGTTCCTTTAAAATGGTTGGATTCTCATCCACATCTCCTGGGACAATTATAACTTGTCTTAAATTTAATAAACTTTTTAATTGTTTTTCTATTTCTGATAATCCTTTAATCTCATGAATAAAATCTTTTAACTTATTAACAATTTCTTCTCCGCTGCTTGTAACTGTCATACCCGGAGTATTTATTTCTATAAGACCTTGCTCTTTTAGAATACTAATTTCTGTTCTTACTATTCTTTCTCCCAAGTTTAGCTGATTCGCAAGAATCCTTCTTCCTATTGGTTGATTATAGTAAATAGTCCTTAGTATATTGTATCTTTTCTCGAGCACTTCAACAAGTTCAGGAACTATCTTCATCTCTAACTTTAATATTTCCTTCAACTTAAACACTCCTTTGGGCTTTTTGATGTCCCACTTATCAATTTTATGTCCCACATATATTATTATAAAGCATGAATAAGAATTTTTAAAGAGGTTATGAAAAATTTTTCTAAAATATACTTTAATATTAATAGTTTTCTCTCTAAATAAAATCTTTATTCATACATTTACTTAAAATATTTTTCTTTTACGTGAAGATTTTATTCCTATTTCTTCTCTATACTTAGCTACTGTTCTTCTTGATATTTCTATATTCATAGTTTTTAGTTTTTCCGCTATTTCTTGATCTGATAATGGATTTTTTTTATTTTCTTTAGAAATTATTTTTTTTATAGAATCTTTTATGTAATCTACAGACATATCATTTTCAATATTTTTTATTGCATTGATTGTAAATAAATCTTTTATTTTTAAAACTCCAAAGGTAGTTAAAATAAACTTATTCTTTATGGCTCTGCTTATAGTAGACTCACTATATTTTAACTCTTCAGCTGCTTCCTTAATAGTCATAGGCTTTAGAAAAATTTTTTTTCCTATAAAATAACTATATTGCCTTTTAACCACATACTCTAAAATCTGCTTTAATGTGTTTTTTCTTTCTTCTATGCTTTTTATTAAAAACTCTGCTCTGCCAATCTTATCTTTAACATATTGCTGTGCCTCTTTATCTTTCCCTTCCCTTAATATTTTCTTATATGTACTACTTACTATAAACTTAGGTACTGATTGTTCATTAATTATTATTTCTAAATTTTCTCCAATCTTTCGTATTTCTGCTTCTGGAATAATATATCTATAATCTTCTCCAGTATAGAATCCTCTTGATGGTCTAGGTTCCAGTCCTCTTATAATCATTGAATACCTTTGAGCTTCTGACTTAGTTATTTTTAATTCTCTTGATATTTTTCCTAAATCATCATTTCCTATGTCTTCTAAGTTATTTTCTATAATATTAAAAAGATTTTCTTCCTCTATCCCCAAATATTTAATTTGTATAAGTAAACATTCTTTTAAATCTCTAGCACCTATTCCATGTGGTTCTAAACTTTGTATAAGTTCCAAAGCTTTATCAATAATATTAATATCTACTGAAAGTTTGTCTGCTATTTCTCTTTCATTCATTTTAAAATATCCATTATCATCTAGACACTCAATTAAATAATCAGCTGTTTTTCTAATTATCACATCTTTTTCAACTTCTAACACTTCTTCATGCAGATAATCTCGTAAAGATTTTTTAACTGAAACAAAATTTAAGGGAGATATATCTGATCTTATATTAGATGACTTTTCCCTTATTATGTTGAAGTCACTTTCTTTAATATTAACAGATAAATTCTCATTAACTTCAATGACTGGATTTTCTATAAACTCTTTTTCCATGAATTCGTTTAATTCATTTGTTGACATTTGTAATATATTTATTGAAAGCTGCATTTCTTTTGTCATTGCAAGCTTTTGCATCTGCTTTATTCCATAAGAATATCTTGTTTCCATTACCACCCTTTATCCTCCCAATAAATATATTTTATTACTTTTATGTAAAATTGTACATAATAAAGGTTAGAAACAAGGTAGCTGATGCCATACTTTTTTAGTGTAGTGAACAACTCTGTTAAAGCATATAAAAAGTTCTAAAATCAAAATAATTTCTTATACGTAAAAAAAATATCAAGTAACTTTTAAAGTCACTTGATATTTTTTAATTATTTTTCATCTGCAAAGAAAAATAATCCTGTTGCATTATCTCCTGAATGAATACCTACTGTACATCCAACATCTGTAACTATATACTCTATATTATTTTCTTCTAAATATTCTTTTATAATTCCGAATACTTCCACATTATTAATATTAATAAGAACTACCGGCATTCCTTCTAAATGTCCAAGTTCCTCTAAATCTTTAATAATTCTTTTAGCAGCTTTCTTGCCGCCTCTTACTTTATCTTTAACAGACATTAGTCCATCTTTTACTTCAAGAATAAGTTTAATTCCAAGTACTCCAGTTACAACACTAACTGTCTTTGGAATTCTTCCACCTTTAACAAGGTTATCTAAACATTCAAAACATAATGATGATGAAATAGAACTTTTCTTTTCCTCTAAGTCTTTAATTATTTCTTCAAAAGATTTACCTGCATCTCTTAAAATTGCTGCTCTATAAGCAAGAAGTGCTAACCCTGATGTTACATTTCTTGAATCTACAACATATATATCATCACTGTCAATCATGCTTTTTGCTAAACTTGCTGATTGATATGTTCCACTCATTCCCGATGAAATGTTAACACAAATTATCTTATATCCTTCATCTAAGTATTTTCTAAATGCTTCTTCAAATCTTACTGGTGTAACTTGAGCTGTATTTGGAAAAACTTCTGGATTTTTTCTCATTCTCTCAAACATAGATTCTCTATCTATGTCTACTCCATCAAGGTAACTATCCTCTCCGAAGTTAATAAGTAATGGTAATACTGTTATATCTAATTTATCAAAAATCTCCTTTGGTAAATCAGCTGAACTATCTGTTATTATTTTTATCTTTTCCATTTTTATCATTCCCCTCTACTTTATTTCATATTAGGAAATCCTATCTGTCTTAATGCCTCATATGCAATTATTGCAACTGTGTTAGATAAATTCAAACTTCTAGTACTAGTTTGTAACATTGGCACTCTAATATTCTCTAAATCTTCATGAACATTTTCTGGAACCCCAGCTGATTCCTTACCGAACATAATAAAGTCTCCTTCTTGGTAAGAAACTTCATCATAATACTCACCACCATGAGTAGTTCCTAAAAATATTCTTTTATCTCCATACTTTTTCATAAAGTCTTCGTAGCTTTCATGTACTTCTAAGTCTAGATATTTCCAATAATCTAATCCTGCTCTTCTTAAATGTTTTTCATCTAGTTCAAAACCTAATGGTTTTATTAAGTGAAGCTTAGAATTTGTTAAAACACAAGTTCTTGCTATATTCCCTGTATTTTGTGGTATCTCAGGCTGATACAATACTATATTTAAATTCAAAACCTTATATCCTCCATAAAACTATATAATTATACTTAGAGTATTCATTCCAATATTATAACCTTTATATTTACTTTCTTCAATGGAGAAATTTCTTTATAGCTTTCGCTACTCCATAGTTTTTGTTTGTATCTGTAACATAATCAGCTGATTTCCTTGCTATTTTAACTGCATTTCCCATTGCTACAAAGGCTCCTGAATTTTTAATCATTGAAATATCATTTTCATTGTCTCCTATGCATAACACTTCACTTTTATCTATTTTTAAATACTCACTTAAAAATTTAACTGCCTCACCTTTACTAACATCATAATCTGTTACTTCTGCTGAATATTTACCATCACCACATATAGTTAAATCTCCATCCTTACTCAATTCTTCTTTAAACTTTTTTATATCTGAACTATTTAAAGAATAGACAACACATTTTACTATATCATTTTTATATCTATATATTTTACCAATTAAAAATGCTTTGAAATTATTAGGAAGTATTCTGTCTTTAGTATAAAAGTGTGCTGTCAAATTATATTTCTCAATCAAATCACAAATTCTTAAACATCTATCCACTGATATATTTTTATAAAGTAAATTATTTAAATCTTCATCACCTACTACTGACCCATTAGCTGCTATTACAGGGCATCTAAGTTTTAAACTTCTAGATACATTTGCTGCATTATTAAAGATTCTTCCCGTAGTAATTATAATTTTAATACCTTGTTTATAAGCATTATATATAGTTTCTCTATCTTCTTTTGATATTCTTCTAATCTTTTTTCCATTAAATAAAGTTCCATCAAGATCTATACATATCATTTTAATCTTCATATTATCAACCCACTACTATTGTGCTGCTGGCTTATAAGTATCTGTTGCTATATATTCTCTATTAATCTCAACTCCATTTTTATAAGTAACTTGATATGATTTTGCTTTAGAATTTCCTTGTGCATCTGTTCCCAAATTCTCTGATACAAGTTCATATGTATTCCCTCCTAAAGCTGCTGGATCACCATAAATATTAAATGTTACAGTACCATTTCCTGCAATACCTTCTATATATATTGGAAAGTCATAAGTATTTTTAAATTTATAATCTAAATATCCCCATGCTACAGTTGCATCAAGTCCAAGTTCTGCATATCCTACAGGCATCATATGATTATGTCTTTCTACTGATCTTATGTTAGCTCTCATAACAGCTCTATATAAAGCACTAGATACTTGACATATTCCTCCTGCTTCAACTTGTTCAACTTTTCCATTAACATAGCCTCCAGCAAAAGTATATCTTCCTTTACCTTTTTGGCTTACTTCATCATAGCTAAAAGTTTCCCCTGGCATTAATATAGTTCCATTAACTAAGGAAGTGGCAATTTCTAAATTTTTACCCCTCTCTCCAACTGCATATCTAGTGCTTGCTGTAGACATTCTTCCTTTTATTTTTTCTAAATCTGACTTTAAGATTTTAGCTTTTATTTCAGTACATTTTATATTTAAGTTAACTTCTTTTCCCGCTTCATTTTCTATAAAATTACTTACCTTATTATTAAGGTCATCTTTATCAACTTCACATCCTGTCATATCTGCTACAATATTAGGTACACCTGATACAATAGATATAGATGCATCTTTAGCTGCTATGTATGATAAATTACTTACTTGTTCTTTTATGTTTTCTAATTTTTCTTCATTATAATCAAAGTCTAAATCTAAATTATAAACTTTATTATCCTTATTTTTTATTAAGGAAAGTTTCTTAAACATATTTGTTTCTTTACCAACTTGTAAAGCTTCACTCACAGTATCTTCTATATTATATCTTCCATCAATATCTCCATATGTGTAAGTGTACTTTTTATTATCAACTGAAAATTCTATCTTCTTATCACTTAAATTTTCTCTGAATTTTTTAGTTAGGATATCCGAGGCTTCTTCTCCCGTCATTCCACTTAAATCTATTCCCTTTACTGTGACTCCAGAATAGATTTTATTCTCCCACTTATCAACTATTTTTTTTGTAGATAAAGCATATCCGCCAAAACCTGCTAAGGCTAAAGCTGATACTGCTGATATATAAAAGAATATATTTTTATATATTGGAACTTTTGCTGCTCTCCTTGCCATTTTTAATCCCCCTTGTAAAAACATCGCCTTTTCATTATACATTACTTTGATAAAAAATAATTAAATTTCAACAATTTTTATTTATTTTTAAAAATTAAAATGGCACATTTCTGTGCCATAATACCCTACTTTTTAGTTAGAACAACTTTTGTTCTTCTCTTTGAAACCTCTCCATCATAATCAAAAGCTTCAATACTTATTGTAAAATCTCTTCCCTTTGGAACTTGTACCTTACTATATGGTATAACAAATTTAGTGTCATTTTCATCAACTGTTCCTACCCAATTATTATCAACAAAAATATTATATCCAAGTAAATCGACGTCCGGAACTTTATTCCATGTAACTAAAATTCCTTCCTTCTCTTGAACTGCTTTTAGCCCAGTTATAACTGATGGCTGCATTAATAATTCTATATTATTAGGTCCCCAGTTTCCATCTACTGGATTACCTACTCCTTGAACTTTTAAATCCTCACTAAACTGCCATATTCTCCATCTCTTCCATCCACCTTGATCTTCTGGAAATGGTGGATTTCCTTTAATCTTTGTATACATTGCAATCCATAAAGGCATAGTTTTTAAGGGATACCCCTTACCTGGAACATAGAAGTTATTATAAAGACTTATAAAGAAAGAACCAGTATAAAGCATTAATCTTCTTCTAGTTTTTCTTTCAAATCTCTTTCTAAATCTATCTATCCAATTAACTAACGTTGCAGTTGAAATTGAATTATCTGTCGGAGTTTCTATGTCAATTACCGGAAATAAATCTCCATAATCTTTATTTCCAAAACCTTGTTGAAGAACAGATATAAAGTCATCACATTGTCTATCCGCATCTGTCAAATCATATGAAGGTACACCAAAGTGATATGCACCTACAGGTATAGCAAATTCTCTTGCTTTACCTGCAAATTCTATGAACTTTCTATCAACTCTGAACTTTCCTGAACCTGAGCCTGATGACCTTAAGTATAAAAAATCTATTTTTGTTGCCAAAATACTAAAGTTTACATCTTGAGTATATTCATTAATATCTATCCCAAATAAACTGTTGGCATTTCTATTCTGCATAATTCCTCCATAATAAAATTTTTTACTTTACTATTATATTTATCTATGCATTAAAAAGTTACTTTTATTTTTTACACTTAAGTTTTACAAAGAAACTGATATCTTCTCCATAACATTCAGCATAAATTTCCCCTTCATGAAGTTCAACTATGTTTTTAGATATTGCAAGTCCTAATCCTGACCCGCCTGTATTTGTATTTCTTGATTCATCAACTCTGTAAAATCTATCAAATAATTTATCTACCTTTTCCTTTGGTATATGTCTTCCTCTATTTCTAATGACTACAGTGGCATAACCTTCACTTTCATATATACTTACTGAAATCTCACCTGGTTTATATGAATATTTAACTGCATTAGTAAATAAATTTTCAAATACTCTAAGCATTTTATCTGGATCTAAATCAACTAAAATCCTTTCTTTTGATGTACTTTTCAATATAGTTAAATTATTTTCTTCAAATAATGGCATAAGTTCTTCAATCAATTGAAATATAAATCCATTAAGATTTACTTCTACTTTATTAATCCTTATCCCATCATTATTAAATTTAGTATATTCAAATAAATCTTCAATTAATACTTTTAGTTTTTCTGACTTATTAAAAGCAATATCTAGATATTCGTTTTTAGTTTCTTCACTATCATATCTTCCCTCTTTAACAAGTCCTATGTATCCCATAATAGATGTTAATGGAGTTCTTAAGTCATGAGAAACATTTGTTATTAAATCAGCCTTAGTCTTTTCAGCATTTCTTTTTGCAATAATCTTTTTATTAATTTCTTCTGCCATATAATTTATATTAGATGCAATTGTTCTTATTTCATCATTGCCTTCTTCTCTAATTCTATAATCTAAATTTCCTCCAGCTATATTTCTTAAGCCTACCCCTATTTCATCTAAATACTTCATTTTCTTATTAGTTATTATGATAAATAAAATTATAAACACAACAAATGATAACATTAATGCTAAGTAAGATTTATTTGATTCAAAAACATCATATCTAATTAAAGCTCTTGGTGCCTCTTCATATAAAAAATATCTTCTTTCTTCATTAAACTTTATAGGATATATATATTTAGCTGCTTCTCCTTCACCTTTTCCAATATTTGAAATTCCACCTACTACACTAAAAATATCTATTTTATCTTCAACTACATTATAAGATTTTTTTAATACATTTCCATCCAAATCTGTTATATAAACTTTTATAGCGTCTCCTTTATTGTTTATTTCGTTAAACAAGTTGTTGAAGAAACTTTCTTCATTAAAATTAGGATTATTAACTACACCTTGAATTTCCTCCGCATAATGTTCTGCCCTACTATTTATATCATTATAGTTATATTCAATATTAGCTATCCTGTTTTCCTTTATCATAGCTTTGTTTATAAAACCATAAAATATAAATGATACTACGAAACATATGGCTACTACTACCATCACTTCAAACCTTATACTTCTTTCAATTTCCTCCATAAGCTTATCGCCATATTTTCTAAATGGATTAAAAAATTTACTTATATATATACGTTTTAGTACTCTTTTTAATATATTATCTTTCTTATTTATCAATTTTATATCCAACTCCCCATACTGTTTTTATAAACTTCGGCTTTCTTGGACTTTCCTCAATTTTTTCTCTAATCTTTCTTATATGAACCATAACAGTATTATCGGATTCCATAAATTCTTGATTCCATACACTTTCATAAATATTAGTTATGGAAAATACTTTTCCTCTGTTTTTTCCTAAAAGGACTAATATATCAAATTCAGTAGGTGTAAGCTTTATTAATTCACCTGAAATTGTTACTTCATGAGTATCTAAATTTATTTCTAAATCATCTATTATAATTTTATTTTCATCATAAATATTATCTTCCTTTTTATTAGCCTTTGGGTTTAATCTATAAAATCTTCTAAGCTGAGACTTTACTCTTGCAACAAGTTCTAAAGGATTGAACGGTTTTGTTAAATAGTCATCTGCTCCCATATTTAATCCTAATATTTTATCTATATCCTCTGATTTTGCTGACAACATTATAATAGGCATTTCTCTATCTTCTCTAATTCTTAAGCATGTATCTATCCCATTAAGTTTTGGCATCATTACATCTAATATAACTAAATCAATCTCCTCTTCATCAATAACTTTTAAAGCTTCTTCACCATCATTACACTTTACAGTATCATAGCCTTCGCTTTTTAAATATATCTCAACTAAATCTCTAATTTCTTTTTCATCGTCTACAATTAATATTCTTTCCATGTCTTTTATCCCTCCATTTCTTAAAACAATTATAATTATAATTTTCACTATATACATTGTACAATCTATATCTTAACTAAAATCTTTATAACATCTTAATTTTTTCTTAGTTTTAGTAGAATGTAGAAGGAAGTGTACTTGAGAATAAGAGTGTATTTTTCTTGAATGATTATTTCAAATCAAGGTCTTTCTAGAATGCAGGAATGAAGGATAAAATTCTAAGTCGTAAACTCTTAGAATTTTGTAGGGATTGTATATTTTAATTACAAATTTTTTTAGCTGAAATTTTAGAAATATCAATATACCTCATTGTCACAATAAATACATACTTAAGAATGAAAAAGACAGCTTATATCTTAAATACAAGCTGTCTTTTATAAATACTTATCTATTTTATTATCTTTATAAAGTTCTCAAGAATTGCCGCTGTAATTCCCCAAATAGCATAATCTTCATACTTGTAAAAAGTAGTTTTATAAATTCCTTCTGAAAACTTATATGATTTGCCCCCAACAACTAAATCATAAGGAAAATCATCTGGCACCTTAGGAATAAGTTTTCCTTCTGATACTATAGGCTCTATATTTATTAATTCATCTATAGGTACATAAAAGATACTATCAACTTCCATCTCATTTATATTAAGTTCTGCCAGCTCCTTTATCTCACCTAAAAAAGAATGAATTATAAGCCTGTTATGTCTAACTAAAATATCTAACTCCTTAATTATATCTATACTCTTAAATCCCAGCTCTTCTCTAATTTCTCTAAAAGCTGCTTCCTTAGGAGTTTCATCTTTTTCTATTCCCCCTCCTGGAAAACAGATATCCCCTGGCTGCTTTCTCATTTTTTTAGATCTTACTTCAAATAATATATGCAGTCTTCCTTTTATATTAACTATAGGTATAATTACCGAAGCTCTCTTCATTTCTTCCCATCCATTAATATACGGTTTTCTATCTTTAATCTTTGTATATATATAATTAATATCCATATTATCCTATCTCTTTTGCTTTAAAGATTCTTTTATTATTAAATCTAACAGTCCGCTGTAGCTTATACCCTTACCTGCTGCACTTTTAGGGAATAAACTATTCTTAGTCATTCCTGGTAATGTATTTACTTCTAAAACATAAGGTTTCTTATCAGCTGTTATAATCATATCAACTCTTGAATAAGCTGCACATTTTAAAACTCTATGAGTATCCAGAGCCATCTTTTCAACTTCTTCCTTTAAGTCACCTTCAAGTTCTATAACATATTCATCAGAACCACCATCAACATACTTAGCTGTAAAGTCAAAGAATTCATATTCATCACTTGGTTTTATAGCTACTACTGGGAACATTTCTTTTCCTAATATAGGACAAGTTATTTCATCACCCTTTATGAATTTTTCTATCATAACTTCTGTATCCCATTTAAAGGCTTCTTCAACGCTGTTCTTAATATCTTTTTCTTCTTTAACTATGAAAGTCGCGACGCTTGATCCTCCATGAGTTGGCTTAACAACTACTGGATAGCCTAAAGCTTTTATTTCATCATAATTAATTTCATCATCTTCTCTTAAGTTTATCCAAGGTGCTGTTCTAATTCCTGCTGCCTTTAATAAACTCTTTGTCATATCTTTATCCATGCATGCTGCACTACTTAAAGGGCCACATCCTGAATAAGGTATTCCTAATGTTTGTAGCACAGATTGAACTGTTCCATCTTCTCCGAATTGTCCATGAAGTGCTAATAAAGCAAAATCTAAGTTTTCATCCTTAACCTTATTTACTATGTCCATTTTTTCATCTATGACTATTGAAACTACTTCATATTTATTTTTATCTATACTATTAACTATACCTTCTCCACTTTTAATTGAAATTTCTCTTTCTGAGGAAATCCCCCCCATTATTACTCCAACTTTCATTAATGTGCCTCCTAAATCTTTTCTTTAATCATCTATAATAAATTATATTCTCAAAATAAAAAATGGTTAAGTACCACTAACTCGTAATTTTTACTAACTAGTGGCACAAACCATTTTTACTTCTTTTTTATATTTCTCACTTCTTTTTTATAGTACTTACATACATCTGTTAAAGGACATTCTTCACACTTAGGTCTTCTTGCAATACAGCATCTTCTTCCATGGAATATTAATAAATGATGTGTAATAGACCATTCTCTTTTAGGCAGTTCTTTTTGGAGCTGCTTTTCAACTTCTAATACATTATCAGAATCTGCAAGGCCAAGCCTATTAGACACTCTAAATACATGCGTGTCTACAGCTATTGACGGAACTCCAAAAGCATTAGATAACACCACATTAGCAGTTTTTCTTCCTGCTCCAGCTAAAGATGTTATGCCTTCCATAGTATTAGGAACTTCTCCTCCAAAGTTTTCTTTAAGCTGATTACACATCATTATTAAATTTTTAGCTTTATTTTTATAAAGACCTATCTGACGTATTTTTTCTTCAAGTTCTTCATTAGTTAAAGTTAAAAATGCATCTAAGTCTGGATAATCTCTAAATAATGTTTCAGTTATTTCATTTACCTTTTTATCTGTTGTCTGAGCGGATAAAATTGTGGCTACTAACAATTGAAAAGGTGATTCATGATTTAATTCACATTTTGCATCAGGATACATTTCTTTTAATAATTCCAATATTTTTTTAGTCTTTGGTTTCATTTATTTATATACTCCTCTATAATTTTCAGGTAAAAGTTTAGCTATAGATTTCATTATTGTTGTTAAACATCTATCTTCATAATCATGCTTTTCTTCATCTTTTTCTCGCTTTGTAAGAACTACAGGTTCTCCAAACTTTACATTAACTTTAGCATGATGCCATGTTTCTTTTCCCATATCATGAGAATCATCTATAGGTAAAAGTTTTTCTGTGCCTGTCATTCCTATTGGAATAATAGATGCCTTTGTCAGCCTAGCTAATAATAGTATTCCCTTTTTACCTTCTATCATTTCACCTGTTCTGCTTCTAGTTCCTTCTGGGAATATCATTATGTTTTCCCCATTCTTTAACGTCTTAACCATAGCAGTTATAGCTTCTTTATCGGCAGTGTTAGGTTTTACTTTAATATTCTTAACTATTTCTGTTCCTATCTTTGTTATAGGATCATCGGATAACTTTGCTCCGGCAATAAAATATGGATCAAAATCTTTCTTTAATATAGAACTTAAAACAAGACCATCTGAATTACTTAAGTGATTACATATAAAAATCTTAGGCCCTTCTATATCTTTTATTTCTTCATATCCTTCTATATTTAAATCAGCATATTTTTTTATATATCCGTTCATTATCTTTTTTCCTAATGCAATAACAAGTGATTCTGGCATTAGCTCAAATATCTTAACAACTATTGGAGATAACATTTTCTCACTCTCCTTTTATGTATTTTAAAACTCTAACTAATTATATGTCACTTTATTTTAAAAGTCTATTTAACAGAAGAGTATTTACTCTTTTATTCTAAAGTTCTCTTACTCTACAGAATAAAAGACCTTAAAGTAAGTGTACAAAGGTTCTAAAAGTAAAATAATTTCCTATACGTTAAAAAAAGCACTCATTAAGCCTTTTACCTTAAGCTTAATGAATGCTATAAAATACTTATTAAATTACCATATCATTATATATCTTTTGTTTCTTGCCTCTAAAGTTCTCTATTTCAATAACAGTAGCATTAGCTCTTCTAACAATATTCTTAGCTGGAATTCCTACAGCTGTTGCTCCATCTGGAACATTTTTAACTACAACTGCATTAGCTCCAACCTTTGCATCATTTCCTATAACTATAGGACCTAAAACCTTTGCTCCTGCCCCTATTACAACATTATTACCTACTGTTGGATGGCGTTTACCTTTATCTTTCCCAGTACCTCCCAAAGTTACTCCATGATAAAGAGTTACATCATCACCTACTTCTGCTGTTTCACCAATTACTACACCCATTCCATGATCAATAAATAATCCTTTTCCTATTGTTGCGCCTGGATGAATTTCTATTCCTGTAAGAAATCTAGAGATTTGTGAAATCAATCTAGCTAAAAAGAATAATTTATGCTTATAAAAGAAGTGTGAAATTCTATATGCAATTAAAGCATGAATGGATGGATACAATAAAAATACCTCTAACTTAGTTCTTGCTGCTGGATCACTTTCTAAAACTCTATTTAAATCATGTTTTAAATTCTTAAACACAATATCTACAACTCCTTTTATAATAATTCTTTAAAGCATTTTTAATCGTATATTCCCATTGATATATATTTCTCTCCTCCATCTGGAGCTACTGCAACTATTTTGCTTCCCTTACCAGCTCTTCTTGCTATTTGCATTGCTGCATAAATTGCTGCTCCTGAAGATATTCCAACAAGAACGCCTTCCTTTTCTGCAAATTCCTTTGCAGTCTTTATTGCATCTTCGTCTGTAACTTTTAAAACTTCATCTACATATTCACCCTTATATACGCCTGGAATAAATCCTGCTCCAATACCTTGAATCTTATGAGCTCCTGGTTTTTCCCCACTAATAACTGCTGATGAAGCTGGCTCTACAGCTATAGCTTTAACCTTATCTGATTTTTCCTTTAACTTTTTAGCAACACCTGTTATAGTTCCACCAGAACCTACTCCAGCTACTACATAATCAACATCATTTAAATCATCATAAATTTCTTCAGCTGTTGTTTCATAATGCTTTAATGCATTAGCATTGTTTTCAAATTGTTGTGGAATAAAATATCCTGGTTTATTATCATATTCAAGAGCTTTCTCTATTGCTCCCTTCATTCCCTTACTTCCTTCTGTTAAAATAAGTTCAGCCCCGTAAGCTTTTATTAAATCTCTTCTTTCTTTACTCATTGTTTCAGGCATTACAATAATAACTTTATAACCTTTTAATCTACCTATTAATGCTAAACCTATTCCTGTATTTCCACTTGTTGGTTCAACTATAGTAACCCCTGGTTTTAATAGCCCATCTTTTTCTGCTTGTTCTATCATTCCAAGAGCTGCTCTATCTTTTACACTTCCACCTGGATTCCATTTTTCTAGCTTTACATAAATTTCCCCTGCATTTTCTTCATTAAAGCTGTTTACCTTTAATAATGGTGTTTTACCTACTAATTCAATAATATTGTTATATATCATACTAATCTCCCCTTTGCTTTCTATTTATTTTATAATAAAAAAACTCCGTCTCTAATAATCCTAGAGACGAAGTGTTATTTCCTCGCGGTTCCACTCTAATTGAACATAAAAGTTCCACTCAAATTCAGCACCATAATGCCTTAATGCTATAACGGGCATCCCCGAAAAATCTTACTATAAATTTCAGATTTCAACTCCAAAGGGCACTTCACATAAAGTCACATGAAAATTTCCACCAACCATTTTCTCTCTGTAAAGTTCATATATGCTACTTTCCTTTTTCACTGTTTTTAATTCCGAGTAATCTTATAAACTTTATCTTATACTTTTATTATATTCTTTATTTCTTATTTGTCAACTATATTTAGTAAGATTTTAGTTATTATTTCCTTTTCTGTTTTTCTTCTTCCACAATGGATATAATGCTTCATCAATAATATCATGTATTTGTATGATACCCACTAACCTATCTTCTTCATCCACTACAGCTGTTGAAAGAAGGTCATACTTAGCTGCTTGTTCAATTGCCTCTTCTATGGGATCATCATGTCTCACTGTAACAATATTATCTTCCATAATATCTTTTAACTTAGTTTCACCGTCTGAAAGAATCAAATCTCTTAGTATAACAATACCTTTAATCTTATCTTCTTCATCAGTAACATATATATAATACATTACATCTTCATCTGGCTGCATTTCTTTTAATATTTCTATTGTTTCCTGAACAGTAACATTTAATCCAAAAGAAATAAAATCTTTTGACATCATACTACCTACAGTTTCATCTTCATATTTCATTAACTCATTTACTTCTTCTGCATCATCTTTTTCCAAATTAAAAAGAACCTTTTCTCTTTCTTCTCCATCAAGTTCATCTAGAAGATCAACAATTTCATCATTATCCATATTTTCAAGAAGTTCAGCAGTCTTTACCTCTGATAAATCCTTTATAATACTTCCTCTATATTCATCTTCAATTTCTTCAAAAGTATCTGCTGCTAAGTCTTCATCTAAAGCTTCAAAAACTTGCTTTCTTGAATTTTCATCCAATTCCTCTAGAATATCTGCAAGATCTGCTGGGTGAAGTGTTGATAACTTTTTATAAGGGATTGAAAGCTGTAGATTATTATTAACCATTTCAACCGATTCTACATCATCCCACATTAATACCTTATCTTCATAGTCTTTTCCGATTAATTTATAAATAAACTTACCTACTCTTGGAATTCCTCTTCTTCTAAACCTAGCAGCCGCACCTGTTTCAACTGCTACTACTCTGTACTCCCCTGCTATTTCCGCTATCCTTAAATCATTAACACGAACTACTTTCTTACCATTAATATCTACAATCTTTCTATCTAATAAATGTTCTGATAGCAAATAAGAATAAGTTCTAGGAAGTATTTCTCTACTACCTATTGTTTTAATAACAACCTTCCCTGCATTATCATAGAAGTTTATATTTTTAAACTCATAATGAAAAGTAGATCCATCTCTCTTAACTTTATATCCGATAACTCTTGGATATCCTTCATCAGTTGTTACATATATATCTTTAAGTTCTCCGATAACATCATTAAACTCATCATAGATCTTATTTCCTAATATTTGTGTATATAAAATCACTAGTAATCTCTTCATTTTTGCTTTCCTCCTGTTTTCTTCGAGGAAATGCATTATCTATTATAATAATGTATGGTTTCCTCTCAGAATAGTTTTATTCGGTTTAGGTTTTATCTGCTTATGAGGTCCCTCATCCATTAATTACACCACCTTATATCAATTACTATACGTGTACAAAATGGCTGACGCCACGCTTTTTAGCGCAGGAAGCCACTTTGTAAGCCATGCAAAAGGTTCTAAAAGCAAAATAATTTCCTATTAAAATACAATTTAATTATTTTGCTTTTCGGTTCTTTTGCGGCACTACATTTTTCTTTTTAACGTATTGGACGACTTACATATCAAAAAGCCAGTTATAATCAGTGCTCGCTCTCAAAAAAAGTTTTGAATTTCCTATACGTTTAAAAAGCAGACCTAATGTCTGCCTTAACTTCTAATTATATTATTATTATATTACATATAACTAAAAAGGCAATAAATTATTCATTAATATTATATGATACATTAAGTTTGAACTTGAATGTTTTGTATGCTATGATTAAATGAAACTTTCAGTATTAAATAGATGGGAGTATATTTATGAAACTAGCTAAAGATTTTATGCCTATAAGTAAAGAAGACATGAAAAAACGTAATATAGATGTTTTAGATTTTATTATAGTAAGTGGAGATGCTTATGTTGATCATCCATCTTTCGGTACAGCTATAATAGGAAGAACCCTTGAATCTCAAGGTTTTACAGTTGGTGTTATTGCACAGCCAAATTGGCATGACATTAAAGATTTTATGAAACTTGGAGCACCTAAGTATGGTTTCCTTGTTAACTCTGGTAATATTGATTCTATGGTTAACCATTATACTGCTGCAAAAAGGAAAAGACATGATGACCTTTATTCACCAGGTGGAAAAGGCGGCTACAGACCTGATAGAGCTGTAATTGTATATTGTAATAGATTGCGAGAAGCCTATAAAGACGTTCCTATAATAATAGGTGGTATTGAAGCAAGTTTAAGAAGGTTTGCTCACTATGATTATTGGAGCAACAAAGTTAGAAGAAGTATTCTTCTTGATTCAAAAGCTGACCTTCTAATCTATGGAATGGGTGAAAAAACAATTATCCAAATTGCTGAATTATTTAGATATGGTGGTAAGATTGAAAACATGACTTCTATAAAAGGTACCTGCTATGTTACTAAAGATGTAAGTAATTTAGATAAATACATAACATGTCCTTCTTATGAAGATTGTCTTGATAGTAAAGAAGCTTATAATGAAGCGTATAGAGTTCAATACTATGAACAAGACAATATAATAGGTAAAGGAATAATTCAAAAACATGGAGATAGATACTTAGTTCAAAATCCACCTCAAGATTCTATGAGTAATGAAGAAATGGATTTTACTTATGATCTACCTTTCATGAGAACTTATCACCCTATATATGAAGCTGATGGAGGAATCCCAGCTATAAGAGAAGTTAAATATTCTATAACAAGTCATAGAGGATGTTATGGTTCATGTGCTTTCTGCGCTCTTACTTTCCATCAAGGAAGAGTTATTCAAACAAGAAATGCAGATTCTATTGTAGCAGAAGCAGAACTTTTAACAAAACTTCCTGACTTTAAAGGATATATACATGATGTAGGAGGCCCTACTGCTAACTTTAGACATAGAGCATGTAAAAAACAAATAGAACATGGTACTTGTAAGCACAAACAATGTATGTTCCCTAAACCATGTAAAAATCTTATTATAGATCACACTGAATATCTTTCAGTATTAAAAAGAGTTAGATCTATAAAAGGAGTAAAAAAAGTATTCGTTCGTTCTGGAATAAGATACGATTATCTTATTCATGATAAAAATGAAACTTTCTTTAAAGAATTATGTGAGCATCATATAAGCGGGCAATTAAAAGTTGCTCCTGAACATGTTAGTCCTAAGGTTTTAGCTCAAATGGGCAAGCCAACTAGAGAAGTATATGATAAGTTTGTAAATAAATACTTTGAAATAAATAAGAAAATAGGTAAGAAACAATTCCTTGTTCCTTATTTAATGTCTTCACATCCTGGTTCAGACATGAATGCAGCTATAGACCTTGCATTATATGTTAAACAAATGGGGTATACACCTGAACAGGTTCAAGATTTCTACCCAACACCAGGAAGTTTAGCAACAACTATTTATTACACTGGAGTAAATCCATTAACAGGAGAAAAAGTTTATACTCCAAAAACTCAAGAAGAAAAAGATATGCAAAGAGCTTTAATTCAATTTGCTGTACCAAAGAATTACGAAAAAGTTAAAAAAGCATTAATTAAAGCTGGAAGAGAAGATTTAATAGGAACAGGTAAGAACTGTTTAATACCACCTTATCCTCCAAGACATAATAGCGGAGATAAGAAGTTCCATAAACATATAAGCAAAAATTCTAGCAATCATTCAAAAAAATCTAGAACATCTGGAAGAAAGAGAACTCATAAAAAAATTGTTTATTAAAAGACGGAGCTGCTTCTGAATGATATATAAATCCATTCAGAGGCAGCTCTGTTTTTAAATATAAAGTTTTGTGTAAAACTTTATATATTCTCCAGATTAATAATTCTATCTGCTTTATTTGCTAAAACTTTATTATGCGTAACCATAATCACAGTTTTTTTATACTGTTTGCTTAAATCCTTAATTAAATCAAATACTATTTCAGCAGTAGCTGAATCTAAAGATCCTGTTGGTTCATCAGCAAGAATAATATCACCTGGTTTAAGTATTGTTCTTGCAAGCGCTACTCGTTGTTGTTCTCCACCTGAAAGTGTATTGACTTTCTCATTTTTTAATTCTTTTAAGTTAACCTTTTCTAAGATTTTATCTATTTTTATATCCTTTTCTTTGTCAGTTATATCAAGAAAATTCATTGCTATAAAAAGATTTTGATAGATTGTCATATCCGTAATTAATGCAAATGACTGAAATAAGTAATTAATTGTATTACGTCGTAGAAGGGTAGCTTTTTTACTTTCTATTTTAGGAATTTCTTTTCCATTTAGTGTAATTTGACCTGCATCAATTGATTCTAAAAGTCCTATCATATTTAAAAGCGTTGATTTACCACAACCGCTTGTTCCAACTATAGCAACAAATTCTCCTCTTTCAATGGATAGATTTAAATCTCGAAATATAAATCTTTTCCCAAATTTCTTAGTGACATTTAATATTTCTATTGCTTTTGTCATAATTCTACTCTCCTTTAAACGCTATACGTATATTTGAAATTTCACATTTAGTCATATACTTTGAAAAGATAAGTATTTGAATAATTGCTAATATAAGCATTAATAGAAAACCAAACTTAGAACCCATAATAATCATAATAATAAGTTCAATACATATGACAGATATAAGCATAATAATTGGTATAGAATATAAATTAAAAAATCCATATCCTAAAAATTTCTTTACATTGATTTTTTCTTGATTTGTAATTCTATAAACTGTTGCAAGAGCAATTAATATACCTAAAAGTATAAACATTAATATTAAAAAAGCCAATCCAAACCATGCAATTGTAGTTAGTAAATCTTTTTGTAAACCATCAATATAATTTCTAATATTTGTGAATTCTAAATTATTATCATCAAGTTGATATTTTTTTAGTATATCTTTATTAAGATACTTTTCTGCTGCTGATTTATTTGCAAATTTAATGTAGCCATCAAGTCCAGTAGCTTTAAGACTTTCTGATTGAAAATAGGTCATATTTTCAGGAGTACATATATATATAACAGGATCATTACATGTATTTTCATATGTTGATTTTATGTTCCATGTAAACATATTAGAGTTTGGACTATACTCAACAAATTTTATATTTTTTTCTCTATTAAATACAGTATTAATATCTCCTTCTCCTATTCCTTTGGTTGAGGATTCTGTAAGCCAGGTTTCTAGTTTGTTTTTTTCATCATTTGAATAGGATTTTGGTATTAGGTAGACTCTTGTTCCAAACTTTGATTCATTTAAGATGCTATCATCAACATTCAAATTTATATCTTTTATATAGCTTGGTGAATATGAAAAAAGCCAGAAAGGTTTTAATGGTATATCTTTATATACTCTACTATTTTTCCATGTATTTAATATTTCATCACTATAATATGTTGTTTTTATTATATATACGCCATCATCGTCAGATATATCTTTATACCAGTTATAAAAACTTTGATCGAGTTTTTTTGATTTACCTGAAATAGAACTTTGATCATTTCCAACTGAAATATCTTTTAAAACCTCATATTCAGATACATTATTCCACACTTGTGAAAGCTTTGCGTTTTCAGAAATAGTCTTTACAGGACCATCTACATAAATTCCACAAAATATAATCCCTAAACTTATGCCAACATAAGCTAGTATCCCTAAAATATATAATACATTTTTAGGGAAACGTCCTTTGATAGCATTTATGGGACTGATAGATATTTGAATTATAGCTGAAATTGAAAGTTCTAATGTTACAAGTATAACATTTAGAATTTCAAATAATGCAAATTTACTAATAAATAAACCAGTGACTTCACTCCAGCCAGAAAGTAAAATTCCTAATATTATTTGAATTGGAATATTTATAATTGCATAACGAATAAATATTCCTAGTGTTTCAATACAATATGTACTTCTTGACCATCCTAAAAGTGCCAGCTTCCCACCTTTATTTATGTTTCGTATAGTAATGATAATAAAGTATACAATATTTAATATTATCTGAGCAAAGATAAATACAAGTAGTATTGATTTAGCAAGACCATTATCATTTATAGAACCACTAGTTTTTTTCAATAGCTTATCAGCAGAGACATTACATAATAAAGACATTCCTTGTATAAAACTACTTTTATCATTATCTTTTAATCCGAGAATAATATAATCTCCATTGATGGTACCACTTTCCTCTATTAAGTAGTCCAACTTTTTAAAAATCGTTCTTTCTCCAAATCTAAAAGATGGAATTTCACCAACACTATAAAGACTACCCTTATCTATTCCAAGAGTACTTTCATTTGTTTGTGATGAAAGGAGTTTATTAAGCATATCTTTTTTTATGATATTTTTACCTAAAAACTCAAATGAAGTGTTATTATTTTCAACATCACCATATATTCCAAAAGTATAACCTGAAAATGAGCCATCATTAGATGAACGTACATCTTTTCTGGCTATAAATAAGTTTTTTTCCATTGCCTCATTATGTAAATAACTTATGATATTGCTTCTATATGATTCAGAAATATCTTGAAGATATATATTTAGAGACGAACTTGATTGCAAGTAGTCATTCCATTTATTTTGATATGTTCCATTCAGCATAAAAATAGTAAACAGGGTAACTAAAATACCCTGTACTACTATTAATATAAATCCTAAATAACGAACAGTACCAATAAAAAATCCTTTTTTCATTGATTCACCTTTCTTTATTCTCTAAAATTCCAATATAAATATTTTCAACAAGCTTATTACTTATATAATACACCTTTTATAAAATAAAGAAAATATATACAATAAGGTAAAATAATAAAAATTACTTTTTCTTTTTAAATGTATTTACTGCTAAATTTATTAATATTATAAACACCGCATCACCAAAGATAGGATATGGAAATATTTTAATTCCACCTAAATATAGTACATTTTCTGCTATTACCATAAAAAGTGCAATTATTAAATAAGTCATCCCCCATCTATCATTATTAGGTTTATCAAAAAAGTAAAAACAAAAACATAACAATATTCCAATAACTATTAAGGATACTAAATAAACTATTGTTTCATTATATATACTTATCATATATCCATATTTAGGACTTAAAATCACCTTACCATTCACAAAAAACATTCCTATTATATATAAAGTAGATAATACTGATGCCATTATATAATTAATATTAAAGTTTAACTTATCCCATCTTAAAAATACATATGATAAACATAATACAATTAGTGGAATTGATAGATGATTTAAAAATAAAAGTGGAATTAATAATCTTGCTATATTACCACTTTTCACTACACACAACAAGAATAGCCCTACATATCTAAAGATAAATAGAGATCCTACTATTGTCATATAGATTCTTATCTTTTTAGGTGCAAACCTATTAATCTTCTTAATTAACATATATAACAAAAAAATAATAAGCAGCAAAAAAATATAATAGGCTAAATTCATATAAAAAGCCTCCAAAATAATATTTTTAAGTTACTTATTATTATTATTAATTATGTTATTTTATTCCTAAAACTTTTATTCCACCTTTTATGCATTGAATATGTAGTGGAAAATCTGGTCCTTTTTCTCCATCTATATCTGTAACAATATCTTCATTAGATTCTATTATTACATCATCTGTTTTAAAGTATATTACTTTATCAGACTCTAAATGCTCACCTTTTAATATCTTTATAAATAATGGTATCGTTTCCCTTATAGGTACTGCTTTTATCATTATTACATCAAGCATCCCATCTGTAAGTTCCGCTTTATTAGCTAACTTAAAACTTCCTGCTGTTTGACCATTGAAAACTAATATTAAATACATCTCTCCATCATAGTTCATTTCTTTCGAAATAAGCTTCACTTTTAGCTTTCTAAAATTTGGTATTTCCTCAATCCCCTTTAAATAATAAGCCAGCTTACCTATAGTATTTTTTAAGTTAATGTCAGTCTTTTGAGATACATCTGTAAATAATCCCGAGCTTGCAACATTTACAAAATATTTATCATTAATTTTTCCCAAATCAATTGGAGTTGGATCTGTAGTTAGAATTCTTTCGCATGCTTCAGATACATCTTGTGGCATTCCCAGTAAAGTTCCAAAATCATTAGCAGTTCCTACTGGAAGTACTCCTATAGGCAAGTCCAATCCCTTATCTTTCATAGCATTTACTACAGAGTCAACAGTTCCATCTCCACCTGCCACTAGTATATACTCATAATTATTATTAACAATATCAAAAGCTTCTGATATATCCTTTTCTCTCTCAATTCTATAAGGTTCTATTTGATATCCTTTATCTTGATGAATCTTTATTACCTTATCTAACTCATGTAAAATTATATTTTCTCCCGAATAAGGATTATATATAAATCTAACCTTTTTCATTAAAATACCTCCGCACTATTAATTACAAAATGGATTATATCATTTATTCCATATATTGTCGAGAAGTTCCATTTTATCTAATCTACATTAAGATTACCTTAAAACAATAAACCTTCCTCTTATATTATCCCTACTTCTATGATATAATTATTCATTGGAATAATGTTTAATTTAGGAGTGATTATATGAGAAAAAGCTGTATTCCTAATATCTTTACCTTTATAAACTTATCTTGTGGAGTTCTATCTCTATTATCCACTTACAAAGGTAATTATATTGTTGCAGGTATATTTATACTTATAGCTGGTTTAGTTGATAGATATGATGGAAGAATCGCTAGATTTTTACAAGTTTCCAGTGAATTAGGTAAAGAATTGGATTCTTTAGCTGATTTAGTATCTTTTGGTGTAGCACCATCACTTTTAATGTACATACTATTTGGATTTGAAGAAATAGGTCCATATAGTATACTTGGTACTATACTATTAATCACACTACCTATTTGTGGGGCATTTAGACTTGCTAGATATAATACATCTACATTTGATGGCGTATTTACAGGAGTACCAATAACTATAGTTGGATGCTTCTTAGCTCTAATTGCACTACTAGCTAACTGGGTTAATATTCCTGTTATAATAGCTATAATATTAGTTATATTAGGTTCTTATTTAATGGTAAGCAAACTACATTTAAAAAAATTTTAGTAATTAAATTTAAGAACAAAGTGGCTGACGCCACGCTTTTCAGCGCAGGAAGCCACTTTGTTACAGCCTGTCAAAAGGTTCTAAAAGCAAA
>CAKVFO010000032.1 GCA_934746785.1 uncultured Clostridium sp.
GTTGTACTATTAGAGGTTATTAGATTTTAGGGGAAGTTTTAACCGATTCGGAAATTAAATAGTACAAGCTATTTAGAACAAGATGATTGAGAATGGGGACTAACAACCAAGATTATTTATGATGAGTTAGTGTTAGGTGTTAGGGGAACAATAAGATTGTCATTTAATAATAACAACATAGATAATTAAAAGTTAGAAAATATATACCTGTTGAATTTATAATTTGAAGCAATCTCTTGAAAAGAGGTTGTTTCTTTTGTGTTAAAAAGGCAAAATATATTCATAGAATGTAGAGATTTAGTCGCAAAATTATATAAATTGTCTTTTGAGAAGAGATAAAAGTAAGATATGATAAATAAATTTAAAATTAGTTAGAGGTATGTAAAATATATTGTGTAGGTGTAATGACATATTAAACGATATATAAAGAGGAGATTATGTTTACGTAATAGTAAATAATAATCTCCTCTTTATATGTTGTTTACAAAATTATTCGTTTTTTTTACCATTTAAAAACATGTATCTATTACGGTATTGAGGGTATATTAATTTTATTAAAGTACTTATGTCTAGAATCAGTTTTTTTATCTAAGTTACTATATTGACAAAATAAATTTAGGGAGTATACTAAGTTTAAATATACCCCCTAAGGGGGAGGAGGAGAGCGAAATGAATAATGACAGAAAAAAAGCAATGCAGTCTCTAAAGACAGCAAAAGGTCAAATTGAAGGAATAATAAAAATGATAGAAGATGATAGATATTGTGTTGATATATCAAATCAGATAATGGCAGCTCAGTCACTATTAAAAAAAGCAAATTTAATAATACTAAAGAATCATATGCACCATTGTGTTAAGGATGCAGTAGAAACTGGAGATTCTGAGGTTAAAATTGAAGAAGTAATAGGAATACTAGAAAAGTTGTTATCTAAATAGGAGGAAGGTTTGTGGAAAAGAAAACATACTTAATTGAAGGAATGACATGTTCTGCTTGTGCTAATAGAATTGAGAGAGTTGTTAAAAAATTAGAAGGAGTAGATAATGCTGTAGTTAATTTTGCGACAGAAAAACTTACAGTAGATTTAAATAATGAAGAAATAAAGGAAGAAGAAATAAAGGCAGTTGTAGAAAAGGCAGGATATAAGCTCTTAAATGAAGTTGAAGCTAAGGCGGATAAAGAGGGGAATAGTGAGAGTAGTAAACTTTTAAAAAGATTCATAATCTCAATGGTATTTACAGTACCACTTTTAATTATTTCGATGGGACATATGGTAGGAATGCCTCTTCCTAAAATTATAGATCCAATGATGAATCCGTTAAACTTTGCGCTTATTCAATTAGTTTTAACTTTAGTTGTCATGTTCACAGGAATTAAGTTTTACAAGGTTGGAATTAAAAATTTATTTGAGTTAAGCCCTAATATGGACTCATTAATAGCAGTAGGTACTTTTTCGGCATTTGCTTATGGTATATTTGCTATATATAAAATAATTTTAGGTGAAACTCATTATGCAATGCATCTTTATTTTGAATCAGCAGCAACAATTTTAACATTAATAACATTAGGAAAGTTCTTAGAAGCAGTTTCTAAGGGTAAAACTTCTGAAGCAATAAAGGCATTAATGGAATTAGCTCCTAAAATCGCAACTGTTGAAAGAAATGGAAAGGAACTTCAAGTTAAAGTAGATGGAGTTAAAATTGATGATATAGTTATAGTTAAACCAGGAGAAAAACTTTCAGTTGATGGAGTGGTTATTGAGGGAACTACAGCCGTTGATGAATCAATGTTAACTGGTGAAAGTATGCCTGTAGAAAAGAGCGTGGGAAGTGAAGTAATAGGAGCAAGTATTAATAAGAATGGTTTTATAAAATATAGAGCTACAAAGGTTGGAAATGATACAGCTTTATCACAGATAATCAAGCTAGTTGAAGATGCTCAAGGTTCAAAGGCACCAATAGCAAAACTAGCTGATATAATAGCAGCTTATTTTGTGCCTATAGTTATTGTAATTGCTGTTCTATCTGCAATAGCTTGGAAGATAGCAGGAGAAAGTAATACTTTTGCTCTTACTATATTTATATCAGTTCTAGTTATAGCTTGTCCTTGCGCACTTGGATTAGCAACACCTACAGCTATTATGGTTGGTACTGGTAAAGGTGCTGAAAATGGAATACTTATAAAGGGCGGCGAATCTTTAGAAACTACTTACAAAGTAGATACAGTTATTTTTGATAAGACAGGAACTATTACAGAAGGAAAACCAAAAGTAACAGATATTATCGTTAAAGATATGAGTGAAGAAGAACTATTGATTTTAGCCGCAAGTAGTGAAAAAGGATCGGAACATCCTTTAGGTGAAGCTATAGTTAAAGAAGCAGAAGAAAGAAAGTTGAAATTAAAAAATATTGAAGAATTTAATTCAATATCAGGACAAGGTATAGAAGTATTTATAGAGGGTGAAAAGGTTCTACTTGGTAATAAAAAGTTGATGACTAATAGAAATATAGATATAAGTTCTTTGGAAGAAGGAGCTATAAAAACAGCTTCTGAGGGAAAAACTCCAATGTATATAGCTGTTAATGATAAGATAAAAGGAATTATAGCAGTGGCAGATACTATTAAAGAAAATAGTAAGGAAGCTATTAAAAGGCTTCAAGATATGGGAATAAAAGTTGTTATGATTACTGGAGATAATAAGAAAACTGCAGAGGTAATAGGTAAACAAGTTGGCATAGATGAAATTTTAGCTGAAGTATTACCAGAAGATAAAGCAGAAGCAGTTGCAAAGCTTCAATCAGAAGGAAGAAAAGTTGCCATGGTTGGGGATGGAATTAATGATGCACCAGCGCTTGCAAAAGCAGATGTAGGAATAGCAATAGGTTCAGGAACTGATGTGGCAATAGAATCTGCTGACATAGTTTTAATGAAAAGTGATCTTGTAGATGTTGCAACAGCTATTAAGCTTAGTAAAGCAACTATCAAGAATATAAAAGAAAATTTAGGCTGGGCTTTTGGATACAATATTTTAGGTATACCAGTAGCTATGGGAGTACTTCATATTTTTGGAGGACCATTATTGAATCCGATGATAGCTGGTGCTGCTATGAGCTTTAGCTCAGTATCAGTATTACTTAATGCTTTAAGGTTAAAAAGATTTAAAGCATAATTAGAAGGAGGAATATTAATATGAAAAAAGTATTATCAATTGAAGGAATGAGTTGTGAACATTGCGTGGCACATGTAAAGAAAGCTTTAGAGGAAATCCAAGGTGTAGAAAATGTAGTTGTAAGCTTAGAGGAAAATTCAGCAACAGTAGAAACAGATGTAGATAACGAAATTTTAAAAAGTGCAATAGAAGAAGAAGGATATGATGTTGTAGACATAAAATAAAGCTTAAAAACAGTAGTTGCAAGGATTGTTTTCAATTGCTTTTAATAGAAAATTATGTTATTATTAAAGAGTAGAAATACAAATATAAATTAAAGATTTAAATAGATAATAATGTTCTCCGTTTAAGGATTCATTTTATTCTAAAAGTCTTTAAACATGGAGGATTTTAATATGGATAAGACTATAGTATGTGTTGACTGTGGTAAAGAATTTGTTTTCACTGAAGGAGAACAAGCATTCTACAAAGAAAAAGGATTCGAAAATGAACCAAAGAGATGCCCAGACTGCAGAAGAGCTAAGAAAGCTCAAAGAAACAATAGATAGTTTTAACTATCAAAAAAGAGGTAGAAGTATAAAACTTCTACCTCTTTTTTACGTATGGGAAATTCAAAACTTTTTTTGAGAGCGAGTATTGAATATTACAGCCTTTCTGATATGTAAGTTGGCAAATATGTATGATAAGAATATGAATTATTAATTATGAGGTCCATCAATACCTCCTAAGAGATATTGATGGTGATATATTTGATGAATAACTATTTTAGATTAGATTCTAGCAACATTTTACATCTTTCTTTAAGCATTTTACATCTCTTATAGTTTTATCTATAAGAACTTGTAAAGCTTGAATATCTTTAGCTACACAGCAGATTAGTTGTTCTTCACCACATTCTAAGCAAGTATCTTCAACTAAAAGTTTAGCTAATTGTACAAATGATCTTGCAATTACATCGATGTCTTCTTCTGTGTTACATAATTGGTTTAAAATGAATCTAAATAAGTTATCAATTTCTCTTTCTATAGCATCTTCGTCGCATCTACGAATAGGTCTTCTTTCAAATCTATTATTTTCACATGGATTAGGCATATCACAGCAGTCATTCATGCGTTTTTCTTTACAGCAGTCATTTTTGCGGTGTTTTCTGCATCCATTGTCTTTATCTGTCCAGCAGTCATTATAAAACTCTTCATAGTTATTCTTTTCGTAGTAATTGTTGTTCATACTTTATCATCCTCATAATAAAAATTTTATAATTTTTTAGGTCTTAATATAACTTATGTTTGAGTGAAAGAAAATGATACAAAAATTAGAAAAAAAAGGTCTAGACAATTTTATATAATCTGTTATAATAAATTATGAAATTTACTTAATGGGGTATAGCCAAGCGGTAAGGCATCAGATTCTGACTCTGACATTCGTGGGTTCAAATCCCGCTACCCTAGCCATAAAAAGTAATTACATTACTTAATAACAGAATAACTAAAAAAAGAGAAGCAGATGGGCGGCATACTACCCATGCTTCTCTTTTTTTGCGTTTAAACAAATGAGGAGGATAGGCGTGAAGAAAACACTACAAGACAAGAAATTTTTAAAAACAATATTTACATTAGCATTACCTATTATTATTCAAAGTTTTATTACGACATCATTAAATTTAATTGATAATGTTATGGTTGGTAGATTGGGAGAAACAGCAATTGCATCAGTAGGACTTGCTAATCAGTATATTTTTATTTTTACTTTATGCATTTTTGGAGTAAATTCTGGTGCAGGGATATTTATGTCTCAGTTCTGGGGAAAAAGAGATATAAATAAAATAAAGACATTTTTAGGAATCGATTTATCAATAGGGTTTATAGCATCAGCTATCTTTGCTATATTAGCAGGATTTTTTCCACAAGGAATTATGAGAATATTTTCAAGTGATATAGAAGTTATTAATGCAGGGGTATCTTATTTAAGAATAGTAGCTATAAGCTGTTTATTCGTTAACTTTACTCAAGGTTATTCTTCAGCTTTAAGAAGTACAGGTCAGGTTAAGTTGCCTATGTATGGAAGTTTACTTGGAGTTTTATCGAACGCATTTTTAAACTGGATATTTATTTTTGGTAAATTAGGAGCACCTGAGTTAGGTATAAATGGAGCAGCATTAGCTACTACAATAGCTAGATTTATTGAAATGATGTTCATTATATTAACAGTTTATTTAGGTAAGAACATGGTAGCAGCTAAGATAAAAGAAATGATAAATTTCAGCTTAGAAACAGTAAAAACTTATTTTGTTACATCATGGTCAGTTATATTAAATGAGCTTATTTGGTCTATAGGATTAAGTACATATGCTGTAGCTTATGCAAAAATTGGTACAGCAGCAGTAGCAACAATGCAGATAGCTAATACTTTAAATAATATGTTCCTTGTATTCTTATCAGGAATGGCAAGTGCAGCTTCTATCATCATAGGTAATAATATAGGAGCTGGAGATGAAGAGAGAGCACTAGATTATTCAAATAAAATTGCTAAGTTATCAATTTTGTCTGGATTTATATTAGGAGTTATAGTTTGGTTTACAGCTCCAATAGTTGTAAAACCATTTAGCGTTACAGAAGAAACTGCTCAAAGTGTTATAAATGTTTTAAGAATTATGGGAGTATTCTTTACACTAAGATCTTATAATATGGTTATGATAGTTGGAGTGTTCAGAGGTGGGGGAGATACAACATATGCTATGGCACTTCAAGGATGTACTATATGGTTCTATTCAGTACCATTATCATTTATAGGAGCTATGTTCTTACATCTTCCTGTTGAAATAGTATTTATATTAATATCTAGTGAAGATATTATAAAGGCTATATTCCAAAGTAAGAGAGTTAAAACTGGTAAATGGTTAAAAAATGTGGTTGCAGCTATATAATGTCATAGAATTAACATAAATATGTACTATAATAGTAATGAATAATTAAGAGAGAAGGTTAAAAGTAATATGGAAGTTGTAAAACTAGGATTAATTTTAACGATAGGAATTATAGGCGTATTTATAGTTTGGGGATTTGTCATTGAAGAATTAAACAAATTAAGTAGACAAGTTATATATAGAGCTTTTGGAATTCCAGCTCTATATATAACTTCTTTTATTGGAACTCCTGTACATGAATTTGGGCATTATATTATGTGTAAGATATTCCTACATAAGATTGTAGAAGTAAAGTGGTTTATTCCATCAGCTGTGAAACAAGGTGGAGTATTAGGTTATGTTAAACATGGAAGAAGTAATAGTATCTATCAAAGGATAGGAGATTTCTTTATAGGAATTGGCCCTTTAATTGTAGGAAGTATAATAGTTATTTCATTAAGTAGATACTTATTGCCTGATACTTTTAATGAAATTTTAGCTATGGAAAGTTTAAGCGTTAAATCTGTTTTTATGAGCATATTTTCCTCAGCTAATCTTACTAATTATAAGTTCTGGATTTTTATAATATTAGCTGTTTCAATATGTTCACATATGTCACTTAGTAGGGCAGATATAAAAAATAGTTCTTTTGGAGCTATATCATTATTAGTATTTAATATGATATTTGCATTTTGCATTGTGTCAACAAAGATGAACATAAGTGATATGGAAAGATTTCTATATAACTATAATATTATATGCATAGTTCTTATGTCATCAGCCGTGATAATAATTTTATTTACTTTAGTTATTGCTAGTATTGTAGTTTGTTTAAGAAGAAGATAAATCAGTATTAGACAGACTTAAGGCAATCATTCCTTGACCAGTGTAATAAAGAATGAGATTTATTGAATCAAAACAAGGATTAGGATTTGGCATAAATATTTTAAATGTTAATACAATATCAGAAATTAAGAAAAGGAATGTTCCTAATATAGTGAAGTAACAGAAGAAGCTGTTAATCTTTCTAAACTTAAAAATACCGAGTGATTTTATAAACATAAAAGAAATTATAATGCTATATATACAAGCAATTGGAAGTCTTTTGCCTAATTCAAAACTGCTATTATGAGTGAGAAAATATATAAAACTACCAGAAAGTATACTGCTTAGGATAAAGTCTTTAAGTTTGATAGAGTCTAAGGTTAAGAAGGCTATAGTAAATAATATGTGGCCTAGTGCAAAAGCAGATGCGCCAATAGAAAATCTAGTTTCAGTATAGGGTGGAGCTAAAAATACATCCCCAATTAATCCCAAAAGTAAGCCTGACATGATTGTAAAGGAATACTTTTTGGTTAATGGGGATTTTTTATAACTTAAAAAAGCACATATTAAGAAACAGATACTTGATAGTGTCTTAAATAACAAGACATCTGAATTAGATTTGCTGTTGATATTTTGATAAACAAAAAAATACATTAAAAAAAGGGGTATAGTATTCATTATGGTAAACCATCCTTTCAATAAATTATCAAGAATAGTTTACCATAATATTCTATTTAAGTATAACTTTTTCAGTATTATCTATAGCTTTTTGTACAAGAGCATCTATATCTAATACACTCTCACTCTTTCTCATAGCATCAAGTCTTGGAGCTGTCTTTGGATGTTTTGGAACAAATATAGTACAACAGTCTTCATAAGGTAATATTGAAGTTTCATATGTACCAATTTCTCTAGCAATATTCATGATATCTTCTTTATCCATAGCTATAAGAGGTCTAAATACTGGTCTGTCAGCACAGTCAGTACTTACAATAAGACCTTCCATAGTTTGGCTTGCAACCTGTCCTATACTTTCACCTGTAGCAACTGAATCTATATTAAGGTTATCAGCTAATTTACAAGCTATTCTCATCATAAATCTTCTCATTAAGATTGTAAGCTCATCTTCTCTACATTTTTCAATTATATCCATTTGAATTTCAGTGAATGGAACTATATAAAGGTTAACTTGTTCAGTGTATGATGCAAGTATTTTTGCTAGTTCTTTAACCTTATCTTTTGCTCTTTCTGAAGTATAAGGATGACTGTGATAGTAAACGCAGTTAAGAGCAACGCCTCTTCTTGCCATAAGGTATCCGGCAACAGGTGAATCTATACCACCAGAAAGCATAAGCATAGTGCTACCATTAATACCATATGGAAGACCACCTACAGCTTTAATTTTAGTAGTACTGCACCAAATGTAAGTATGTTCTCTA
Source organism: uncultured Clostridium sp. (assembly GCA_934746785.1). Lineage (GTDB taxonomy): Bacteria > Bacillota > Clostridia > Clostridiales > Clostridiaceae > Clostridium. Next base: position 8,334 of record CAKVFO010000032.1, read on the forward strand.
ACTTCAATATGAACAGCACATTCATAATTTTTAACATCTACAGTTAAAGGTTTTTCAGAGTTGTGAAGAATATATCCACCTACATCTCTAGAAAGATCCATAGAAGAAATAGGGAACTTCTTGTTAGCTCTATTACCTATAACTTTAAAAGTTTTACAATCAACTTCATTCATACATTTTAAAGCTTCTTGTCTTATAGTTTCAATATCATTTTCAACTTTATTAACAATACATAATTCAGAAACACCAAAAACTTTTCTTATTCTTTTGATACCTTCTTCAATATCATTTACTTTAATGAAATATCTTCCTTGATCAATTATTATTTCATATTCTAGTCCTTTAAGTTTTTGAGAAATATTATTTCTTAATTTTTTTTCAAATTTATTTCTATTAAGACCTTTCAGGAATATTTCAGATGCATATTTTACTAAAATTAATTTGTTCATTTTTTAAATCTCCTTAATAAATTTAGTCCTGTTTTAAGAACTTCTACTGTCTTATCAACTTCTTCTTTTGTGTTTTCTGGTGAAAAAGAAAAACGAAGTCCACCTTCAATTTCACTTTTAGTAAGATTAAGAGCTTCTAATACATGGCTTCCGGAAAAGCCACTTTTACTTTTTGAAGTACAAGCGGAACCAGTTGAAACAAATATATTTTCTCCACTTAAATAATGAAGAAGAACTTCACCACGTATACCTATAAAAGAAACGTTTAATATGTATGGGGAGAAATCTTTTGTAGAAGGACTATTAATTTTTATATTATTAATTTCACTTAATCTTTCAATCATATAATCCTTTATTTCTTTCACCTTGTTGTAGTTTTCTTTCATAGATAAAAACTTGTCTTCACAGGCTTGAGTAAGTCCCATTATTCCAGGAAGGTTTTCTGTACCTCCTCTAAGACCATTTTGCTGTTGACCTCCTATTATTTGAGGAGTGATATGAAGACCTTTCTTTAGATAAAAGAAACCAACACCTTTAGGCCCATTAATTTTATGAGCACTAGCAGATAAGGCATCGATATTCATTTCTTTAACATCAATAGGAAGTTTTCCATAACCCTGTACAGCGTCAACATGAAATTTTGCTCTAGAACTTACTTCCTTAATAGTATTACCAATTTCTTTTAAATTCTGTATAGAACCCACTTCATTATTTACATACATTATAGAAACTAAAACTGTATCCTTAGTTATAGCTGCTCTTAATTCATCTATATTTATAAGGCCATTTTCATCGACAGAAAGATAAGTAACTTTTATATTATTTTCTTTTAAAAACTTTGAAGTATTTAAAATAGAGCTATGTTCAAAAGCTGTAGTTATGATGTGCATATTTTCTTTACTTAAACCTCTAAGAGCAAGGTTATTTCCTTCTGATCCACCAGAAGTAAATAGTATTTCATCTTTAGAAGCATTTATACTTTTTGCTATAGTTTCTCTACATTGAATGATTTTATCTTCAGCTTCCATACCAAGTTTATGAAGAGAATCTGAATTAGCATAAAAATTTATCATTGTATCAGTAATTGCTTTTACTACGTTTTCAGATGGTTTTGTAGTAGCTGCATTATCAAAGTATATGTTCATATTTATAACACCTCTAATCATAAAACATATAATACATATATATATGCTTAGTATAATCTAAAAAGTTAAGTTACACAAATACAAAAATTAAGTTAGATTACATAATACACAAATAAAATATAAAATATGCTATTATTATAGTAAAATCTGAAATGTAAATTTGAAATTACTAGCAGATTGGAGGTGTTAAAAGTGAATAAAACATTCATTAATAATGAATTGATGGAGATAAAAGAGAAGAGACCTCTAGTTCACTGTATTACTAATTATGTAACAGCTAATGATTGTGCAAATATAATTCTAGCTATAGGTGGAATTCCAGTTATGGCTGATAATAAAAATGAAGTAGAAGAAATAGCTTCTAAAGCTCAAGCATTAGTTATAAATATAGGAACATTATCAGAAGAAAAGATTGAATCAATAATTTTAGCAGGAAAAAGTGCAAATGCAAATAATATTCCAGTTATATTTGACCCAGTAGGAATAGCAGCCTCAAAGGCAAGAAAAGAATCAGCTTTAAAAATATTAAGACAGATAAAAATGACTGTTATTAGAGGAAATATAGCAGAAATGAAGGTATTACTAGGACTAAAGGCTGTTTCAAAAGGTGTTGATTCCATTGAAGATATAGATAAGGAGTCTATAGAAAAGGTCGCATTAAATGTAGCAAATAAATTAGATACTATTGCTGTTATTACAGGTGAAAAAGATTATATAAGTGATGGTAAAAAAATTAGTATAATAGAAAATGGTGTCCAGCTTATGACTAGAATTACAGGAGCAGGATGTATGACTACTTCATTGATAGGAGCATTTTTAGGATTAACTAAAGATGGATTTTTATCATCATTACTTGGTATTTTAACTATGGGGGTATCTGGGGAAATTGCATATGAAAATTTAAAAGCTGATGAAGGAAGCGGGAGTTTTAGAATGAAGCTTATAGATGCTGTGAATTTATTGACTACAGAGGAGTTAAAGAAGAGAGGAAAAATAAATGGATAAAAATAAAATAAATTATGGAGTATATTTAGTTACTGATAGAAATGTATTAAAAGGAAAAAAACTAATTGCTGCAATAGAGGAAAGTATAAAAGGCGGAGCAGGAATTATACAATTAAGAGAAAAGAATATTTCCTCACGTGAATTTTTAAATATAGCAGAAGAAGTAAAACAGATAACTGATAAATATGACATACCGTTAATTATAAATGATAGAATAGATATAGCTTTAGCAGTTAATGCTTCAGGAGTTCATTTGGGACAAGAAGATATGCCTTGTAAAAAGGCAAGAAAAATATTAGGAAAAGATATGATAATAGGAGTTTCAGCTCATAATTTAGAAGAGGCTCTAAAAGCGCAAGAGGATGGGGCAGATTATATTGGATGTGGTGCAGTTTTTACTACTACTACTAAAAGTGATACCACCAATATAGAAATAAGTGATATAAAAAGAATTAAGGAAAGTATAAAAATAAAGATGGTGGCAATTGGAGGAATTAATGAGGAAAATATTAGTAAGTTACAAGGAACAGGAATAGATGGAGTTGCAGTAGTATCGGCAATTTTAAGTAAAGATAATATAAAAAAGGCAACTGAAGAATTGTTAAAGTTTAACTTATAATATAATCTAAATTATTAAGAAATATTTTTTTTTTTTATTCCTCATGTTTTAAGAAGTGTATACGATAATAAATAAGGATAATAAATAAGGATAATAAAATGGTAAAAGTAAGTGTGATACTTAAGGCTTTTTAATAAGAGGAGAGGAGAAAAAAGGTGGAAAATAATAAGGTGATTAACAAAGAGGTAGAAAAAATAACTAAAGAAGTTGCTGGAATTGCTGAAATGACAGCAGATTTATATAAGAAGGTTGATGGAATAAAAGAAAAGGCAAATAACTTACAAAACTCATCTAAGGAGATAGTTGGAATAGCATCACAGACAAATATGTTATCTCTAAATGCATCAATAGAAGCAGCTAGAGCAGGAGAAGCAGGAAAAGGATTTGCAGTAGTTGCAACTGAAGTTAAGAAATTATCAGATATGAGTAGTAAAGTTGCTGAATCAACAGTAAAAGATCAAAAAGAAATGTTAAAGATGATTGAAGATATCTATAAAATTGCAGATTTAGTTAATGAAAAAAGTGAAATACTAAAAGAAGCAATTGAAAGCATTTCATCTACAGTTTTATAACAAATTAAATATATACCGCCAATTATAGATGATTGGTGGTTTTTTTTAAAATATATATGTAACAAATTTCAATAAAAGGTTTTAAATGGAGTTTTTTAAAAAAGAAGAGGTGGGAAGAAGATGAAAGAGGAGAAGTTGATATTTACACTTGAAGAAAATTGTGTTGGGTGTAATCAGTGTATAAGATCATGTCCTATTATAGATGCCAATATAGCATATGTATCGTCTAATGGGAATAAAGTAAAGGTAAATACGGAAAAATGTATTCATTGTGGTAAGTGTATAGATGTATGTGAACATAAAGCACGTGATTTTATTGATGATACAGAAAGATTTTTTGAAGATTTAAGCAATGGAAAGTCAATTTCTATTTTAGCAGCTCCTGCCATAAGGGTTGATTTTAGTAAATATAAAAATTTATTTGGATATCTTAAATCTTTGGGAGTAAAGTTCTTTTATGATGTTTCAGTAGGAGCAGACATTACTACGTGGGCTTATATGAGATTTTTAGAAAAGAATAAAAAGAGTTATATATCTCAGCCTTGTCCATCAATAATTAATTATGTAGAAAAGAACAAACCAGAAGCATTAGAACATTTAATACCGATACATAGTCCGTTAATGTGTGCAGCTATATTTTATAAAGATTATGTAAAAGAAAAGTCAGATTTCGCTTTTTTATCTCCATGTATAGCTAAAAAAGATGAAATTGATGACGTTAATACTAAGGGCTATGTAAAATATAATGTTACATTTTCTAAATTGAAGAAGTATTTGAATAAAAAAGGAATAAAAATAGAATCTTATGAAGAAGAAGATTTTAATGAAAAAAGTGTGTATGGATTTTTGTTTTCAAGACCTGGGGGATTAAGGGAAAATATAGAGGCTGTTGATAACTCATTATGGATAAGACAGATAGAGGGACAAGATAAAGTATATGCTTATATAGATGAATATGTAGATAGAACACATAGGAATGAAAAGGTCCCCATTATAGTTGATGCATTGAATTGTGAATTTGGATGTAATAAGGGAAGTGCAGTTAAAGACTCAGATATTAATATAGATGAAGCAGATGGAATGTACAATGATATAAAGTTAGAGCATAGTAAAAAAGAAATTGAAAAGTTATATAAGAAATATGATAAAAAATTAAGATTATCAAGTTTTAAAAGAGTGTATTCTAATAAGTATAACAGCAATTTAACTGAAGTAAGTAAAGAAGAAGAAGAGTTAATATTTAATGAAATGATGAAAACTACAAAAGATAGTAAAAAGATAAACTGTTCAGCTTGCGGATATAATACATGTAGTAAAATGGTATATGCTATTCATAATAAATTGAATATAAAAGAAAACTGTATGGATTATAACAAAAGTCTTATTAAAGAGGAAAAGGAAAAGCTACAAGAAAAAAATATACAGGTTCAAGAGGCAATGAATAAAATTAAAAAGATAAGTGAGAAAGATAAAGAATATTCATCATTTCTTAAGAATAGTGTAAAGGATATAACGACATCGGTAGAAGAAATTGCAGCAGGTAGCACGGAAAATGTTGCAGACGTAGGGAAAATAGAAAATAACATAAGCAATATGTATGATACGGCAAAGGAGTTATATGGAAAAGTTGACAGTATGAAAATTAAAGTTAGAAACTTTTCTGAAAGTTCAAAAGAAATTGTGAGTATATCAACTCAAACCAATATGCTATCTTTGAATGCATCAATAGAAGCAGCAAGGGCTGGAGAAGTAGGAAAAGGCTTTGTAGTAGTGGCTGAAGAAGTTAAAAAGTTAGCTGATATGAGTAATAAAGTCGCAAGGTCAACAGTTGATGATCAAAAAGATATGATGAATATGATAGATGAAATTGCGAAAGTGGCAGATGAATTGAATAATAAAAATTTAGAAGTAAGAAATGCAATAGATAGAATTTCAACCGTGTTAGAAGAAAGTACAGCAAAGCAAGAAGAAATTGCGTCTTTAGCTTATGATTTGCTAGAAAATCATAGAGTAGATAAATAAATATTTATGTATTATTAAAAAACATTGACAAAATATTAATGAGATTGTAAGATATTAAATATGAAGTTTTATTAAATATCTTCATCAAAAATAAATAACGATATCTTATCAAGAGTGGTGGAGGGACTGGCCCTATGAAGCCCAGCAACCAATATAATAGTTCATTTACTATTTTTTATATGGTGCTAAATCCTGCAGGAGTTTTATTGTTTAAATTACTGAAAGATGAGAGAATAGATGATTTTAGTGAATTTTATAGCACTAGGGATTTATTCTCTAGTGCTTTAATTTTATCTAATTTTAAGAGGGAGCGATGTCATGATTGAAATAAAAAATGTATATAAAAAATTTGGGAAATCGGAAGTTTTAAAGAATATATCAATTAATATACAAGAAGGAGAAATATACGGAATAATAGGACATAGTGGTGCAGGTAAATCTACATTGTTGAGATGTATAAACGGATTAGAAAGTTATAATGAAGGATCTGTAAAGGTTATGGGAAAAGAAGTTTCAGAACTTAATTCTAAAGAATTAAGAGAATTTAGAAAAAGTTTAGGAATGATTTTTCAAAATTTTAACTTATTAAAAAGAAAAACTGTATATGAGAATATCGCGTTACCTCTTAAGGTTTGGGGAGTAAATAAAGATAGTATAAAAAGTAAGGTAATTGAACTATTAAAATTAGTTGGACTTCAGGATAAGGAAAATTGTAAACCAAGTGAATTGAGTGGTGGACAAAAACAAAGAGTTGCAATAGCAAGAGCATTAGCACTTGAACCTAAAATACTTTTATGTGATGAAGCAACATCAGCACTAGATCCAAAGACTACAAAAGATATACTACAACTGTTGTTAAAAATAAATAAGGAACTTGGAATAACTATAGTAATGGTTACACATCAGATGGAAGTAATAAAAGAGATATGCCAAAAGATAGCATTAATAGAAGGGGGAAAGATTAATATAGAAGGAAAGGCAGAAGAGTTATTTTTGAAACCAGGAGTATCGCTAAAAAGATTCTTAGGGGAAGATGATGAAAATGAGGTACTACCAAGTGACGGAGTAAATATTAAACTCTTCTTTCCTGCTGAATGCTCAGAAAATACAATAATCACAAAGATGGCTAGACAACTTGATATTGATTTCTCAGTTGTATGGGGCAAACTTGAGAAATTTAGGGGAAATGTATTAGGTAGTTTAGTAATTAATGTAAAAGAAGATGATAGGAAATCAGTTATAGATTATTTGAAAAATAAGCATATAGAATGGGAGGTACTATAATGTTTCAATTACTTTGGCCTGCAATCTGGGAAACAATAATAATGGTTGTGCCATCTACTGTATTAGCTGTGCTAATAGGATTTATAGTGGCAATTACATTGGTATTGACTGATGAGAAAGGTTTTAAACCCAATAAAGCAATTTATATTACATTAGATTTCATAATTAATATTTTAAGAAGTCTGCCTTTTGTAATATTAATGGTGGCAATTATCCCATTAACTAGATTCATAGTAGGAAAATCTTATGGAGAAATAGCAGCGATAGTGCCTTTGACTTTAGCTTCAGCACCTTTTATTGCAAGAGTTATAGAGTCTGCTTTAAAAGAAGTTGATGAAGGCGTAATTGAAGCGGCAAAATCTTTTGGCGCTACAGATATGCAGATAATATTTAGGGTGATGCTAAAGGAAGCAGTTCCAGCGATCGTTTCAGGAATAACTCTTTCAGTGATAAGTATAATAGGTTATTCTGCAATGGCAGGAACTATTGGTGCAAATGGACTTGGAGCATTAGCTGTAAGATATGGATATCAAAGATTCCAAACAGATGTAATGATTGTTACAGTAATAGTTTTAATTATCATAGTGCAAATAATTCAAGGATTAGGAAATTATCTTTATAAAAAATTATCTAAATAATTAATAGGGGGATTATATAAATGAAAAGAAATAGATTATTAACAGTATTATTAAGCGGAGTATTAGTTTTATCATTAGCAGGATGTGGAGCATCTAAAAAGGATGATAAAACAATAACTATAGGGGTATCACCTGTACCTCATAAGGAAATTGTAGAACAAATAAAGAGTGAAGTTGAAAAGGATGGATATACTTTAGAAATTAAAGAGTTTGATGATTATGAAACACCAAACACTGCAGTTCAGGAAGGTGAAATAGATGCAAACTACTTCCAACACATTGCTTATTTAAATACAACTAATGAGCAAAAAGGATACAACTTAATTAATGTGGCAGAAATCCATTTTGAGCCAATGGCTTTATATTCAAATAAGTTATCAGATGTAAATAGTATTAAAGAAGGTTCTACAATTGCAATTCCTAATGATCCATCAAATGAAGCAAGAGCTTTAAGACTATTAGGAAAAGCAGGATTAATTAAAGTTAAAGATGGAGAACTTATAACAGTAGCAGATGTAACTGAAAATACTAAGAACTTAAAGTTCAAAGAATTAGAAGCTGCTCAGCTTCCAAGAATACTAGAAGAAGTTGAAGGAGCAGTTATTAATGGTAATTATGCATTAGCTGCAAATTTAAATACAAATGAAAATGGTATATTTGTAGAAGATAATAAGGATTCTTTAATTAGAGATTATACTAACATATTGGCGGTTAAAGAAGGAAATGAATCTTCTGATAAAATTAGTGTTTTAAAGAAAGCACTAACTTCAGAAAAAGTAAAAGAGTATATAAATGAAAAATATAAGGGTGCTGTAGTTCCTGTTTTTTAGCGACCGGTTATGTTTTTGGAGTATAAAAATATTACTTCTATTCTCCAATTTTGTTTTTAGAACCTTTTTTAAGTTACTTAAAGAGTTAATGCAAAGAAAATTTGCATTAGCTCTTTTTAACGTATAGGAAATTAAAAACTTTCGTTGAGAGCGAGTACTGATTATAACTGGCTTTCTGATATGTAAGTTGTCCAATACGTTAAAAAGCGTGGCGTCAGCTACTTTGTTTTTAGATATAAATATTTTTGGGATTAAATGTAAAATGTTTTACAAAAATAAGAAATGGAGTTATAATATTGATAAGTATAGGCGTGGGGGGAATATATGAAGATTTCTAATGTACAGGTTCAGCTTACAGGAAGCGATATTTTAAGTATTATAAATGAATTCGTTAAGGTGGATGGACTTAATATATATAAAGCTAAAATTTCAAAAAGTGAAATCGAAATTGAAGGATCATTTAAGAAAGGAGTAGCTTTCGATTTTACTGGAATTATAGAAGTAAAAGGTGTAGTAGATGGAATAATCTATGCTAGATTTACTAAGTTTAAAGTATTAAAGTTAGGTATTTTTAGAATTATTAAAAACTTTGCTTTGAAAAAATCTATACAAGCTCTTAAAGTTAAAGGTATAGAAGTTATTAAAGATGAAATTATAATAGATTTACAAAAGATATTATTAGATGTTCCTTTTGTAGATTTAAAAGCTAAAAATTTATATATAAAAGATACCCTTGTCTTTGCAGAGGTAGAAGAGTTGAAAATATCAATTGCAGGAAATATTGTGAAGGAAAAATTAGAAGAAAAAAATGAAGAAGAGAAATCCTTTGAAGAGTCAATAGAATATCCAATTAATAAGGTAAAGGATTGTTATACAATTGGAAGGAATAAAATTGAAGAAAAGATTCCAGGTGGATTAAAATATGATAAGAATATAATATTTATTATACCTGATATAGTAGTTCTTATTGTTAGATTATTGAAGGATGGTAGAGTTCCTTTAAAAACAAAATTATATTTATCTGCAGCCATTGCATATATAAGTTTTCCTATAGACTTTATACCAGATAATATACCCTTTATAGGGAAGGTAGATGATATTGGTATAGTTGTATTTGCTTTAAATAGAATAGTTACTGATGTACCAGTGCAGATAATAGCAGAAAATTGGGAAGGAAGTATTGATTTATTGTCTGTTTTGAATAATGTGCTTGATTATATTAAAAATTTTACTAATGCAAATAATGTAGAAAAGCTTTATAATATCATAGATGAATTAAGTACATTGTAATAGGAAAGGTAAATTAATATGGCAAAATATTATGCAGTATATAAAGGGAAATCAGGTATACCTAAGATATTAACTAGCTGGGATGAATGTAAAGCTGAAGTTATTGGATGTAAAGGTGCTATTTATAAAAGCTTTAAGACAAAAGCTGAAGCTGATGAATATTTAAAAATTAATTGTGAAGGAAAGGTTCAAGTGAAGAAGAAAAGTTCAAGTGAAGATGTATCTCATACAGATATTGAAGGTCTTTCCATATATGTGGATGGAAGCTTTTCTCTTGAAAAAGGTAACTTCTCATATGGATTAATTGCAATAGATAACGGAAAAGAAGTATATGAAACTTGTGGAATTGGAGAAGATGAGGATGCAGTAGCACTAAGAAATGTTGCTGGTGAAGTTCTTGGATCTCTAAAAGCAGTAGAATATGCATTAAATAATAATTACAAAGAAGTAACTATATTTTATGATTATCAAGGAATTGAATGTTGGGCTCTTGGAACATGGAAGAGAAATAAACATTTAACGCAGGAATATCATAAAATTATGCAAGAATATATGAATAGGATAAAAATAAACTTTGTAAAGGTAAAGGGGCATTCAGGAAATAAATATAATGATATAGTTGATAAACTTGCAAAGAAGGCTTTGGGAATTATTTCATAGTGTATAAATATAATAAATACATATTCTAAGTGTATAAGGTATTAAAATTTTAAGATGAGGTGCTTAGAATATGAAAAAATATTTGAATGGTATGATGACTGGTGTGATTGTTGGAGCTACTGTAGGAATGGCAGTAATGCCTCAACTTGATAGAAAAACTCAGAAGATGGTTAAAAAAGCAGGTAAAAAACTAGTCAATTTTGCTGAAAGTTCTTATGAAAATGTAATTAATATTATTTAATTAGAAAAACAGAGTTTAAAAACTCTGCTTTTTTATTAAAACAAAATATATACTAACGATGAAACTAAAGATTGTTAAGAATATTACATTATGTTGCTTACTTTTACAAATTTATGTTATAATTTACTTATTGAAATAGAAATTTAACTTGAGGAAATAATATTATTTAAAAAAGGAAGAGGATTATAATGGAAATTCTATCATTAGGAGAAAAAATTAAAAGAAGAAGAAAAGAATTGAATATGACCTTAAAGGACCTAGCTAAGGATAGAATAACTCCCGGACAGATAAGCTTAGTAGAGTCAGGTAGATCAAATCCATCAATGGATTTACTGGAATACTTATCTAGTAGCTTAAACACAACAGTAGAATATCTTATGGAATCAGAAGAAAGTCAGGCGGAAAAAATTAGTAGATATTATTCACAAGTTGCGGAGTCTTATATCTTAATTGAAGATTATTCTAAGGGGGAAGAGTATATTCAAGAAGCTTTAAAGTATACAGAGAAATACAATCTAGAATATAGAAAAGCAAAGATTCTATATTTAAGAGGATTAACTAATATACTTAAAGGTGAATTAACTTTAGCACAACAATTCTTTTTATCTGCGAACGTAATATTCATAAAAAATAATAATTATGAAGAAATAATTCAAACCTTCCTTAACTTAGGAAGAATTACCCTTGATTTAAAGGCATATAATTCAGCAAGTAGTTATTTGAGACAAGCTGAAAAAGTTTATACTGATAACAATATTGGTAATGACTATGTTCTTGGAAAGATTTATTACTATATGTCAAAAACATATTTTGCAATAGAAGATACAGAAAATGCAAAAGAATATGCATATTTAGCTAAGGGTAAATTTGAGCAAATTTATGATAAGAAGGAATATGCAAAAACTTTATTACATATTTCAGAAGAATACAGCGATAAAGGCGATTTAGCTAATGCAATTAAATTTTCTGATAAAACACTAAAAATATATGAAGAAGTAAATAGAATAAATAATCTATCAAGTATTGAAAATAATTTAGGAAAGATGTTCTATGATTTTGAAAAAATTGAAGAATCATTCAAACACTATAAATTAGCAAAAGAAATAATAGGAAATCAAAATGATAAATTATTTGTTGAAACGACTTTAAATATGTGCAAAAATCACATTAAACTTAAAAATATAATAAAGTGTGAAGCTTTATTGAAAGAGGTATATCCAAGAATTAGTGATGATAATTATGAAGGTATAATTGAATACAATTTAATTAGATATAGAATACATACAATTAAAGAAGAATTTGATTCTGCAGAAATGATTTTAATTCAGACATATAAATTAGCAAAAGATAAGGGCTTATATAAGAAAGCAGGAGAACTTGCAATAATGCTAGGAAAGTACTTTATGGACAAGAAGTATATGGATAAAGCAACTGAATTCCTTGATGAAGCTGTAAGTTTATATAAACGAGAAGGCATTTTAGAAAACTAAGTTAGATGGGTGATAAAAAAATGGAGATATTATCTACTGGAGAAAAAATTAAAAGAGCTAGAATATATAAAGGTATTACATTAAAAGATTTATGTGAAGATAAAATTTCAATTTCAAAAATGAGCTGTATAGAAAATGGCAAGGTAAAGGCTGATAAAGAAATTATTAAGTTTATAGCTGAAAAAATTGATTTGGATTATGAGTATCTTATTCAAGATGTTTATGAACAAATAGTTGAAAATTTATCTTTAATAAAAGAGCATAAAAATAGAGATGAAGATATAGAAGAAAACATAAAACATAATTTATATTATGCAGTTGAATATAAATACTATGAACTGGCCTTTGAATTAATACATATATTATTTGTTTATTATTTAAAAGAAAAGAAATATGAAAAAATACAATTAATAATTTCACAGTATTATGATCTTTATCAAAAAAATAATGAAGATAAAAATACTATAATCTACTTTGGGGATATGGCTAAATATTTATTAGAAAGTAAAGAATATAATGAAGCAATTGCTTATTATAATAAATTGAGAGAAATTATAGATGTTGAGTCAGATGAAGGAAAAGAAGAATATGCAAATATAACTTATAATGAAGGTTTATGCTATGCTAAAACTGATAATGAGGAGAAGGCTTATGAGCTATTAAGCGAAGCTGTTAAGTATTCAGATTACTTAAAGGATAATATAAGTAATGGAAAAGTTTTTGAGGCATTTGCACTAGTAAGCATAAGGTTAAGAAAAGACAATGTTGAAGAATATAAAGAAAAAGCATATGAAATGCAAAAAGGAAATCCAATCTTTTTGGCAAGCGCTAAAGGAGAATATTCTAGAGCATATTTTGCTGTGAATGAAAATGAAATAGCTAAAAAAGAATTGATGGAAGCAATAAAAATATTTCCATCACATAATAAATCTAAGTTTGTTCAATTCTTAAATGAGTCTATTGAAAGTCTATATAAAAATAAAGAATATGATTTAGCTTATGAACTTACAGATAGAGCTTTAGATTTATCAATTGAGACAGATGATATAAAATTAATAGAAAGAGCTTATTATTTCAAGGGAAGTATTCTACAACGTCAAAGTAAATTTAGAGAAGCTGAAATGTATATGAACCTTTCTATGGATTCTCTATTCAAGTTTGGAACTAAAGAACAAAGAAAGTTAAGATATTTAGATATGGCTAATATGTATTATAATTTAGAAGAATATAAAGAATCTATAAAATACTTTACATTAGCTATGGAGAAAGATAAAATAATGTAATTAAAAAGGTGAACATTCTTTAAAATTTATGTTTTTAGGAGGATGTTCACCTTTCACTTATGTATTTGTTCATTTCATAGGCCTAATTAAAATTAATGTAGCACCATATCCTTTAAGTTTTGTAATTATATTAAGTACAGGACTCTTTTTAGAATATTTAAATTCAATTTTAGGAAAAGAAGCTTTAGATAAAATTTCTAATTCCTCTTTATTAAGTCTGTCAGGACTTCCCATGGCAAGCCAGTAATTATATGAAGAACCTATCTTCTCATTTATTTCATAAAGAATGATTTTAGAATCATTACTTATATTAGTTAAATTAAGAGAAATCTTTTTTTCAATAGTTTTTTGCATACTCTTTTTTCTTAAGATTTTCTTTAATAAGTTAAATTCCCAAAGGTTTTCATTATATGTGTATAAAAGAATACTATAACCATCAGTACTTTTTGTTATTATATAACCATCATCCATAGCAACTATATCAGAAGACAGCTTGCTTAAAAGATAATAAGCATAATAAGAGGGTTTTCTTATGGAGATATCATTTATAAGTCCCGGAGCACCTATAAAAACTTCGTTTGTAAGATAGATTTCTTTTTCTAAAACATCAAAGGCTTTTAACTTATCCATCATATTACTTTTATTGTAAATTTCATTATGAATAATAAATGGCAGCATATATGCAGTATCATATATAGGTTCTAATTTATTATTTGGAGTAAATTCATTTTCTAAAACTTGAAGTTTTAAATCTTCATTTAAGAAAGTTAATAACAGTTTTTTTAAGTTATTATCTAACTCTGTTGATAGTTGAAATTTAATTGTTGATAAGTAATAATAATCTATATTTTTAAAATAATAATAAAAACTTTCTATGGAATTTTTATAATCTATAAAAGAAAATGATGTATTATCTAAAACTATTAAAGGTTTAAGTTCAATATATTCCATAAATTCAAGGATGGTGCGTGCTCTATTCCAGTTAAAGAAATTATTATTTTTAAATACTCCTAAATCTTTGCTAAAGAAGTTTTCAAGACGTCCATAGTTAAAGTTTATTTCTTCTTGAAGTTCTTGTAATATATTTTTATTATCTTCAATTAAAATATCAAAGGCATCGCCTAAGGATAATATTTCCTTAAAGCCTTTATCAAACTTTCCTATGGTTTTATTCATATCTACATGTATATTCCATAATTTATTTTCAAAGTTAAATCTCTCGTAATTCTCTAATATGTAAGAAATTTTAGTGACAGCATCAGGAAGATTTAGAGATTTAAATTTTTTGATTTTTTCATATTCTTTTTCACTAACCTTATTTTTTCTTCTAAATTGAAGTGGTGTACAGCCATAATAATGTTTAAAATGTTTGTTTAGATATCTAGTATGTGAAAAGCCTACTTCACTACAAATTTCAGAAATACTCATTTCTGTATTTAAAAGCAGTTTAACTGATTCCTCAACACGAGTTAAGTTTAAAAGTGCAGTAAAACTAGAACCAGTAGCACTTTTAATTTCATGAGAAAGGTAGTGAGGACTTAAGAATTCTTTTTTTGCAATTTCTTGAAGTGTAATGTTATTACTATAGTTGTTATAAATATATTTTGATATTCTATGATACCTGTCAAGCTGTTCTTTATTATCCTTAAGATCTGCTTGTTCATATATTAAATAATGAAAATTATTAATAAGATGAAATAATAAATCAATTAATATTTTTTCAATTTCTTCATCATAATTTTCTGGTTTTTCTACAAACTCATATATAAGTTCTGATAATAATTTTCTAAAGGTATCATATTCAGGACCCTCTTGGGCACCTTCGTCAGAAGTATTAGTATAGAAATATACGTTTTTAATATCTTTATAGTACTTTGAAAGAAAATTTGGATCTATATGAAATATTAAAAGTTTATTGTCATTATCAGAATAAATGCTATGACTTTCATCAACATTAATAATTTCAAGTTCGTTTTCGTAAAGTTCAAAAGTATCTGTATCTATAGATATTTTAATACTTCCTTGTAGAACATAAATAATCTCAATAGAATTATGCCAATGTATAGGATATTCCTGTATAGAATTGTAAGTTATGTCTATAGGAAGGTTTAAAGGGTAGGTTATCAATTCTTTTCTCATAAAAGCCTCCATCTATAAGTTACTAAAACAATTATATCAATAAATACTTTTTAAAAGAAGGTAAAAAAATTTAAAATTCACTTTGACTTTCTTTGACCTTTGTATTAATATATAGGTATAGAAAAAAATATTGAAATTAATCCTTAAAGGAGGTTTTTATAATGGATATAGATAAAATGACATTAAGGGTACAAAAAGCTTTAAGTGATGCAAATGTAATTGCAGTTAAATATAATCATCAGCAAATTGAAGTTATACATCTATTTGCAGCACTAATGGAGCAGGAAGATGGTTTAATACCTAATATATTTAATAAAATGGGAATAAACAATAAAGAATTAATTGCTAAGATAGATTCTAAGTTGGATTCAATGCCAAAAGTTTTAGGCGAAGGAGCTAATAGTTCTGGAGTTTATATTACAAGACAAGTAAATGAAGTTCTTGTTAAAGCAGAAGAAATTTCAAAAAAATTTAAGGATGAATTTATAAGTGTTGAGCATTTAATGCTTGCAATTATGGATAAAGATAAGAATGGCTATGTAGGAGAAATATTAAAAAGTTTTAATATAACTAAAAAAGGATTTATGCAGGTATTAGAACAAGTTAGAGGAAATCAAAGAGTTGATAGTCAAGATCCTGAAGGAACTTATGATGCATTAGCTAAGTATGGTACAAACTTGGTAGAGCTTGCTAGAAAGCATAAGTTAGATCCTGTAATAGGAAGAGATGAAGAAATAAGAAGAACTATTAGAATTCTTTCAAGAAGAACTAAAAATAATCCAGTTCTTATTGGTGAACCAGGTGTAGGTAAAACTGCTATTATCGAAGGACTTGCAGAAAGAATTGTAAGAGGAGATGTTCCAGAAGGATTAAAGGACAGAATAATTTTCTCACTAGATATGGGTTCATTAATTGCAGGTGCAAAGTATAGAGGTGAATTTGAAGAAAGATTAAAGGCTGTACTTAAAGAAGTTCAAAGTAGTGAAGGAAGAATAATTCTATTTATAGATGAAATTCATACTATTGTTGGTGCTGGTAAGACAGATGGTGCAATGGATGCAGGAAATCTTATCAAACCACTATTAGCAAGAGGAGAACTTCATTGTATAGGTGCAACTACCTTTGATGAATATAGACAATACATTGAAAAAGATAAAGCATTGGAAAGAAGGTTCCAGCCAGTAATAGTTGATGAACCAACTGTTGAAGATACTATTTCAATTTTAAGAGGTCTTAAGGAAAAATTTGAAATACATCATGGAATTAGAATTCATGATAGCGCTATAGTTGCAGCAGCTAAACTTTCTGATAGATATATTCAAGATAGATTCTTACCAGATAAAGCAATAGACTTAATTGATGAAGCAGGTTCTATGATAAGATCAGAAATAGATTCATTACCTACTGAACTTGATATTATAAGAAGAAAGAAGTTCCAATTAGAAACTGAAAAAGAAGCTCTTGAAAAAGAAAGTGATGAAGCATCTAAAAAACGTCTTGAATCTTTAAATAAAGAGTTAGCAGAAATTAAAGAAAAAGATGATGAAATGACTGCTAAGTATACAAAAGAAAAAGAGCATATTATGGCTTTAAGAGATTTAAAGACACAGCTTGATAATGCAAGAGGAGAAGTTGAAAAATATGAAAGAGATTATGACTACAATAAGGTAGCAGAACTTCAATATTCAACTATTCCAAGATTGGAAGAAGCAATTGCAAGAAAAGAAGAAGAAGTTAAAGAAAATTATGAAGGTGCACTATTAAAAGAAGAGGTAACTGAAGAAGAGATTTCAGAAGTATTATCTAAATGGACTGGAATTCCTGTTACTAATCTTCTAGAAGGCGAAAGAGAAAAGTTATTAAGACTTGATGATGAACTTCAAAAGAGAGTTGTTGGTCAAGATAAAGCTGTAGAGGCAGTAGCTAGTGCTATTTTAAGAGCAAGAGCAGGATTAAAAGATGAAAATAAGCCAATTGGTTCATTCTTATTCTTAGGACCAACAGGTGTTGGTAAAACAGAACTTGCAAAGACTTTAGCAAGAACATTGTTTGATACTGAAGATGCTATGATTAGAATAGATA